>NZ_AXBW01000014.1:0-41174 GCF_000475355.1 Marinobacter sp. C1S70
CACGTTCGCCGGAATACGCACCCCGATCACATATATAGAAAGGTGAGGAAGAAAGGGCTTTTCATACTACATCTAGTTATTCCAAAAGTGCCGGACGACGAAAAGGAGCTTCGTAATCAGATTTGTGTTCCAAGCGAGGTGGTTGTTGGGTGGGGAATGAGTCTGCCTCGATCTCTGCATGCTGAAGAAACTGTGGAGTACGTGGTGAACGCTGTCAGGTACAAAGAGTTGTTTGGGGATGAGGATGAGGATGAGGATCAGGAGAGCGACGATGACAGCAACAACTGATCCATGGGACAAGCTGACGAACGATGAAGCCCGGCGAGTGAATGTGGCCGGTCATTTTGATTTTTTCTGGATCGTCTTGGAAAAGAACACCCCTGGTCTGATGCTAAGACTTCCTCAGCTGCCCCTTTCACCTCCGAAGCTGCCTAAGCTAAAGAATCTAAGCCTGTCCTTCCGAAAAGCAGGTGCCTCACCGGCGTTCGTCGTCGCTTTGAATGAACGTAGCCAGATTGAAATTTTCGAAACGCTCTGCAGAGATGTCGTCGCGGCGGGAGAGGCTGCAGAGAATGTTGAGGATGCTTTGCTTAGGGCGGCTCAACGCACCCAGCGCTGGTACTATCTGTTGAGGGGGGGGAGTGAAAGAGGGCTTTCAGTGGAAGAGCAGCGAGGTTTGGTAGGAGAGCTGGCTTTTCTTAGAGAAGTGGCTGCGGGTATTAGCCCTGAAGCGGCAATAGAGGCTTGGAAAGGCCCTTCAAAATCATCGAAGGATTTCGAGTTTATCGGCTGTTGTGTCGAAGTTAAGGCTCGGAGAGTTGCAGCAAAGCCCTTTGTGTCAATTTCTTCCGAGGAGCAACTTGCTGATGTTGAAGGCTGCAGGTTGTTTCTGAAGGTCTGGAATATTTCCTCTGCCATTTCGCCAGACGGGTTTAGTTTGCATGACCATGTGAAAATGACAGCCGCCTATTTCGAGAATTCGGTCTCTGCCTTTGATCAGTGGGAAGAAGCTATCTTCGCAGCAGGATATGATCCGGATAATGATTATTCAGATAGACGTTGGCACCTTGGTAGTTCCCAAACTTATGAAATTACGGATGGGTTCCCTCGTCTTGCTGTACCACTTCCTTTTGGGGTTGAGATGGTTAGGTATTCGCTATCTCTAGAGGCCTGCGCAGAATTTGAAACAACCAGTGATTTAATCAAAGTGATCAAGGATGGCCCGAGTGATGAATGAACTACTTGAGTTTCACCATCAGCTTATCGCTGATATTCAAGGTGATGCAGATGCTTTGGGACTCGTTACAGCGGAGGCTTTTTTTGAGAAGGCGGCAGATTTGTTGTCCGAGGCTGGCGAAGTAGACGAGGCCGATCGAGCATATTATGAAGGTAGGATGTCAGGGTATCAGTTGCAGGTAGACGGCTACGGTGGAGACCCCAGTGATAACTCCGGTGTTCTGACGCTGATTCTTTGTGATTTTGGTCTTAGTGATGAAGTTCGTGTTTTGAACAGGCCTCATGTTGAGCGGATGCAAAATCGGCTCTACCGGTTTCTTATGGCCAGCATTAAGCCAGATTTTAGAAACCAATTGGAGGAGACAAGCTCGGGCTTTGGTTTGGCAGACCTTATATCCACGCGCTGGAACACAATTGAAAAGATCAAGCTGGTAATCGCTACGAATGGTAACTTTAGTGCAAGGACTGATGCTGAGGCTATTGACCCGGTTGACGGCAAGCCGATCACACTAAGTGTTTGGGACCTTAAGCGACTGAAACAGTTTATGGATCAGGGTCAGGCGCGGGCTGATCTTCAAATTGATTTTGAAAGGGACTTTGGTGGCGGAATACCGCTGCTGAAAGCTTCTGGGGGAAATGGGGCCCTAGAGAGTTACCTAGCGGTTATTCCTGGAAAACAGCTCGCAGCTATTTATGAAAAATGGGGCCCCAGGCTGTTGGAGGCGAACGTCAGGAGTTTTCTTCAGGCGAGAGGAAAAGTGAACCAGGGGATCAGAAATACGATCCGTGATGAGCCACACATGTTCTTTTCATATAACAATGGCTTGAGTGCAACCGCAGATGGCATTGAATTAAAGCAGGTAGCATCGGGTTTGGAACTAGTTCGGGCAGACAATCTGCAGATAGTGAATGGAGGTCAGACCACTGCCTCTCTACATGCTGCAAAAAAGGCTTTTGAAGAACAGTTAGAGCAGATACATGTGCAGATGAAGCTGACTATTGTTCCTCAGGATCAGTCGGAGGAGGTTGTTCCCCGGATTTCAGAGTATGCAAATAGTCAGAATAAAGTAAATGCGGCAGACTTCTTCGCAAACCATCCGTTCCACATTCGCGTTGAGGAGTATTCTAGACGGCTACTTGCACCTGCGGGAGATGATGGTTACCGGGAGACAAAGTGGTTTTATGAGCGTGCTCGTGGGCAGTACGCAGACGAACGAGGAAGACGGTCGCCAGCCGAGCGAAAGAAATTTGATGCTGAGTATCCTCGCGGACAGTTTTTCACTAAAACTGACCTGGCGAAATATGTGAACACCTTTGAGTGCTTACCTCATATTGTAAGTCGGGGTGCACAGAAGAATTTTGCAGAGTTTGCAAAGAATATTGGAAAGCAATGGGGTAAGGATGGTTCTATATTCGATGAACTTTGGTATAAGCGGCTTGTTGCAAAGAACATCATCTTTAGAACGATGGAGCGGCTGGTATCCAATGCTGACTGGTATGAAGGAGGCTATCGAGCGAACATCGTAACCTACGGGATTGCTAAAGTTGTTTATGACGTGAGGCAAAAAGGGAAGGTTATTGATCTAGACTTGATCTGGAGGAGTCAATCTATTGCTCCTGAGCTCAAAGCCATGCTTTTAGTAGCTGGTGAGACTGCCCAGCGTGTTATCAACACACCGCCAGCAGGGGTTCGAAATGTCAGCGAATGGGCCAAGAAGGAGATTTGCTGGACATGGCTCTCTGAGAAAGATGTCGTTTATTCCGGGAAAGTGGAGCGGGTAATCACCTCCTTGGAGTCTGCCAAAAGCCGGGCTAGAGAGGCAAAATCAGAGGCTGAACTGGATCAGGGTGTGAGTGCGGAGATAGAGGTTCATACGTTGGGTAGTCAATTCTGGAAAGGTGCTCGGGATTGGGCTCGCGAGCGAGCGTTATTAAGTCCCAAGGAGCTAGGGGTTTTAGAAACTTGCTCAGCAATTCCTAGAAAGATGCCGTCGGAGAGACAATGTGCGGTTGCATTGACAGCTCTAAGCAAACTAAAAAATGAAGGGTTTTCGGGTTAGGGGCTGTTACAGTTTTGTTTGCAGTCTCTTTTTGGAGTCGTGAGGGCACCGAACTGGAATTTTTTCAGTTCGGTGCCCAAGTACTACTTTTCCCCAGTGAGAACTGAGAACACTACCTTCGCAATATGGTTTGCTAGTAATGGGGGTACTGCATTCCCTACTTGAACATACTGCTCTGTGCGATTTCCTTCAAAGAAATAATTATCGGGAAATGTCTGAATGCGAGCCGCTTCTCGAACAGTCAAACTTCTGCACTGTGATGGATCGTAGTGAATGAAATAGTGCCCGTCTTTTGAGATATGGCTGGTGACCGTGCTTGCTACGCGATCCTTTGCTTGTACTTTGAAACGGTCAGTAAAATTGCCGCTCTTCCAGTTTTTATGGTTTGGGGTGAGGCTTTCAGGGTAGTCCCGTGAGCGCGGTGATTTGCCACTTTTGGCTGAGGCATAGCAACTAGCATAAAGATATCGGTGCAGATCTTTGGCCATATGGTTCCTGGCCTCGTGGTTTACGAAGCCAAGTAGGTGCTCATCCTCATACCACCTCTGCAAATGCTCTGGTAGACGATTTTTACTCTTTTGTTTCAGCGGAACGAATCTACCGCCTTGGTTCAGTTCCTTGGTGGTAGAATCATATGCGTGTTTTGCATCATTTTGAGCCTCAGTTGAGAAGGCTAGTTCTGTATAGACTTTGAGAAATCCCTTTTCAAAGTTGTTCTTCCATGTTTGGAAGTCATTGGGCTGGGTTCTGGATAGCCCGCTCCTTAGTGGAGGTAGATTTGCGAGGATTTCCCCGACAGTAACTTGCGCGTCCTGTCTCCAGTCAGATAGAAGCTCGCCAGTTAACTCATTGGGTACCAGGTCTTTGCGGACTCCAAGAAGTATCACTCGGTGCCGCGCTTGAGGAATGCCGAATTCCTCAGCACGGATCACGAAATCCTTGTTCTGAAAACTCCCTATGAGGTTTCGGTCTTCAAGCGGATGAGCGAACGGAAGAAGCATATATTCAATTGCCTCGCGATCGCTGTTGATAGCTTGGGCAGGACAAGCGAGATCCTCCCGAATCTTCTCGAAAATCGATTCACCGTTAACCTTGGCCGTCAGAATTCCTTTAACATTCTCCATCACGAAAATGTCGGGCTGCACTAGGTCGAGAACCTTCAGATATTCTTTGTAGAGAAAATGACGGTGGTCCTCTTCAGCAACATACCCCTTGATGCCTTTGTTCCTGGCTCGGCCAACCAGTGAGTAGGCTTGGCAAGGCGGGCCGCCGATGACGATTTTCTTTCCTTTGTGGTCAGCAATCTGCTCTTCAATTGCCCGAAAGATCTCATCATGGTCTTCGCTGCCCAGCGCTTTGGGACCACCAAGCGTTTCCCGTTTTGCTGCAGCCCACTCTTCAGGAAACTTCTCCGAGAAGAATTGTTCTGCACTGACTTTATGGCCGCTCCGAAGGTATTCATAGTATTCGGGTGGAATTCCTCGACCCAGGAACTGTCGGTAAAAAGCTCGCAATGTGAGCGTCTTGTGGGCGCTCGTTTCTTTCTCAACCGAAGCGACGATCTTGAAAGGGTGTGTTCCATCCGAAGTTTTGAATGCAGAAAAGCCCTCACCAAGCCCTCCCGGGCCAGCAAAAAGATCAATTACTTTGATAGTGTCAGTCATGCAGAGTTCGCCAAAATCAGGTAAGCGGGTAGGATACCAGGTAGCGCTCTAAATTCCAGAAGGCATTTGTTAGATGGTCGACGTTGTAGACCGACGAACCCGTTCCAGAATGATGTCGGGGATTCGCGGCAAGAACACAAAGCCGGAACTCGTGATCCGCAAGGCCCTCCACGCGGGCGGCTTCAGGTTTCGGTTACACCGAAAGGGCTTGCCCGGTTCTCCGGATATTGTGCTACCGAAATACCGAGCAGTGATTCTGATTAACGGCTGCTTTTGGCATGGCCATGATTGTCATTTGTTCAAGTGGCCCAAAACTCGTCCGGATTTTTGGCGGGAGAAGATAGAAGGGAATATCGCCAGAGATCTCAGGAATCAGGCTGAGTTGAAAAAACTTGGGTGGCGCCTGTGTATTCTGTGGGAGTGCGAGGTTAAAGGAGCAGAAGAGGTTCGCCGTACGGAGGTAATTACCATGATAATGGATTGGCTTTGCAGTGAATCAGATGAAGTTCATATCCCTCACTCCCGTACTCAGTCTAGTTCCACTACTGACAACAGTGGCTGACCAGATCAGAATAAACCAGTGGAACATAATGACAGTCGCCCCTACAACAAAAACGCCCAAAAATTCTTCACCCAATACCAGTCCCTGACCTTCGAACAGGTCCATAGCCACTGGCTCCCTCATTTGGATAATGTAACCGGCCTCGCGCTGGATGTGGGCGCCGGCAGTGGCCGCGATGCGCTGGCATTGGCGGAGCTTGGCTGGGACGTGGTGGCGGTGGAACCCGCTGCAGAGTTGCGCCGGCTGAGCGAGTCGGCAACGGCTCACCGCAGTATCCAGTGGGTGGATGATGCCCTGCCGGATCTGAGCGAGATCCGCAAACTCAGTTACCGGTTTGATCTGGTGCTAGTGTCTGCCGTTTGGATGCACCTGCCCCCCACACACCGGGAGCGGGCGTTCTGGATTCTGACTGAGCTGCTGGCGCCGTCCGGCATGCTGGTGATCACCCTGCGCCATGGGCCGGGGGATGGTGAACGGCAGTTTTATGAAGTCACCAAGGCCGAGCTGGACAGCTTTGCTCTTCGTCGCGCGGTTATGTCGGTGCCTTTGGCGGATTCACCTCGGGCCGATCAGTTAAACCGTTCCGATGTGTGGTGGGAGACCGCCGTTTACCTGGCTGCAGAAAAACCTTCCAGTTAAAGCATAAGCTGTTTCACCAACTCCCCCGCCGAAACCTCCCTGCACCCACTCACATTCTGCCCACTCCACAACGGTGAAAAATCGCCGGAGCCCGCCGCTTCAGCCGCTGCCCTGAGCGGCGCGATGGCGTTGGTTGCCAGTGGAAATGCCGGTGCGAGCTCTGATATTGGCCCGAGTTCTCGCATTATCCGGTTAACAATGCCCCGTGCAGGGCCTCCGGAAAACAGGTTTGTCAGGGCGGTATGCCTGGCCTGCGGGCTTTTGAGTGCCTGCCGGTGCAGGGGGCGGGTGGTTGCCTCGGGACACAGCATAAACGCCGTGCCAATCTGCGCTGCCGCTGCGCCAAGCTTCAACGCGGCCTGTACTCCCTCTGCAGTTGCAATGCCACCGGCCGCGATAATGGGAATGTTCACGGCGCCCACAATCTGAGGCAACAGGGCGAAGGTGCCCATCTGGGTGCTCATGTCTTTTGTAAGAAAAATTCCTCGATGACCGCCCGCTTCCAACCCTTGGGCGATAATTGCGTCTGCGCCGTGTTGTTCCAGCCAGATGGCTTCCTCCACAGTCGTGGCGGTAGAGAATATCTTTGCCCCGGCTTGCCGGACTCTATCCAGCAAAGCCGGTTCTGGTAGCCCGAAATGGAAGCTCACCACTGCCGGGCGGAAGGCTTCCACAATAGCTGCCGATTCTTCGTTGAAAGGCATGCGGCCGGGGCCGTTGCTGATGGAGGCTGGATCTATCTCGAATTCTTTGTAATAGGGCGCCAGTGCCTGCCTCCATCCGGCCTCCTGCGGGTCATTCGGGGTGGGCGGTGTATGGGCGAAAAAATTGAGGTTATAGGGGCCACCCTGGGTGGCTTCATTCAGTGCCTGAAGTTCTTTTTTCAGTGCATCGGGGCCGAGCATGGCGCAGGGCAGAGAGCCGAGGCCGCCGGCATTGGTAACTGCCGCTGCCAGGCGATAATCCTGAACGCCGGCCATCGGAGCCTGGATGACGGGTTTTTCTACGTGCAGTATGTCCAACAGTGGATGCGGCCATGATCGGGGCATAATGTGGGATCCTTAAAGGCGGTTTTCCGATGCTGAGTCAGCTTTTGCTGTGTTGATCTCGACGGAAGGACTCCAGTACTTCGGCTTTGATTCCTTCGCGTTCCAGTTGTTCGAGCACCTTGGCGAGTTGATCAGCGAGCACAGCATGTCGCTGGTTAAGGTAGTGGTAGAACGTAAAAGTCGTCACGGGCTTTCGGATCGGCTTTAGCCGATGCCAATGTTCGTTTGTCAGCGGCGATATGCCCTCAACATCCGAGACGAAAGCCACGTCAACTCTCCCTAGCTCCAGAAGGGAGCGGACCTGATCGTAATCGTCTGCAAGGATAGGCTCCATGCCGAGCTCTCTGGCTTTGTCCTCGGCGATGATGGCCCCCCGCAGTACAGATACCCGAAGAGGTTGATTCTTGGGCGAGTGTGGCAGGTCGTGGTTTTCTGTCTCCCGGACAACGGCCAGAAGTTTGCCCTGTAGAAGAGGGAACTCAACCCTGACGAGGTTGGGGTAATTCGATGCGACGGCATCAACCCGGTAGAGGTCGCCATCCAGGCCGCCATTGTCGGCCAGCAGAAGAGCGCGTTTGGTGGGCACCTCCATCACGGAGACACCGACACCCAAGCGTTGGTAGGCGATTTCCAGGATTTGCCTTGCGGCTTTCGCACTGGGCACCCCCTCAATGGCTGCCAGTCTGACTTCTGCCGGCAACCCGTTGGCCGTTGTATGGGGTGCAACGAATGCCAGAGAGGCAAGCACTGCGATCAGTAATCGACGTATTGCTTCCATAGTCTTTCCCCTCGGCTCCTTTCAAGGGTGTTCCTACATGTTAGTTCCGATCTGGACGTCTGGCTGTTTTTTTCGGTTACTGAACTTTACGACCAGTGTATTCCGAGAAGTCCGGCTTCTGTGGCTGGTGCTGGTCGTCGGTCATATAGGCGGAGGTCAGCACGAACTCTGCGGTGGCCCGGTTGCAGGCGACGGGGATGTTCCAGAGGGCGGCTATGCGCAGCAGGGCCTTGATGTCCGGGTCGTGGGGCTGAGGTTCGAGAGGGTCCCAGAAAAACACCAGCAGGTCGATTTCACCTTCAGCAATCTTGGCGCCGATCTGTTGGTCGCCCCCCAAAGGCCCGCTCAGCAGACAGTTGAGATCGGTTCGTCCGAGGCTTTCACTCAGTAGCCGGCCAGTGGTGCCGGTGGCGTACAAACGCAACGGGGCAAGGCGAGTGCGGTTCTCGTTCGCCCAGTCCACCAGTTCCTTCTTCTTGTTGTCGTGTGCCACCAGGGCAACGGATTTTACGGCCATGTTGCGTCCTTAATCTGTGAGGTTCCGTCAAAAGGGGCAGAGTGTTTCATAAACGCGTGGCCCGGGAAATAGGACGATGGCGGCATCACACCGGCACCGGCTACGTCAATAGCCAAACACGGGGCATTGGCCGGCATTGAAGGCATGGAGGATTATGCTGGCCGGGGGTACGCTGGCGGGATAACAAGGATTTGCGGAGCGTGTGGTATGGCGGGTGGTAATGTACAGAAGAAGTCTGCGAGCAAGGTATACATCACCGGTGGTGCCAGCGGAATTGGCCTTGAACTGGCGCGGTCTTATCTGCGTTCAGGGGCAGAGGTTACCCTGTTTGATATCCAGCCGATGGAATCCGCTGTGGAGGTGTTGGCAGCCATAGCGGGGCCGGCATCCATTCGAACATTCGCCATGGATGTGACCAAACCGGGCGGAGTGAGAGAGGCCTTTGCCTCCGCGGCGGAGTCTTCACCGCCAGATCTGGTCATTCACTGCGCGGGAATTGCCATTGCGGCCGATTTTGAGGCCATAGACGACGATGCCTATGCCCGGGTGATCAACATCAACCTGGTAGGTACGCGCAATGTGGTGGCCGGTGTCCTGCCCCATTTGAAAGCAGGTTCGCAGCTGGTTCTGGTTGCATCCATGGCCGGATTGGTGGGGTGTTATGGCTACGCGGCTTATTGTGCTTCCAAATACGGAGTGGTGGGGTTAGCTGAGGTGTTGCGCATCGAGCTGGCAACGCGGGGCATTGATGTCTCTGTGGTGTGCCCTCCGGAAGTGGAAACGCCGATGGTAGAGGCGGAGCGCTTGAATCGCCCCAGGCAAACCGAAGCGCTGAAGTTGATGGCCGGCACCTTGCCTTTGAATGTTGCCGTGGCGCAGATCCGCAAAGGTATCGATCGCCGCCGGTTTATGATTATCCCGGGTTGGCGGGCCAGGGGGCTTTGGTTTACCAACAAGCTGCTCCCGGGATACTGGACGAGAACCCTGGCCGATTATCTTGTCAGCAGGTCGTCGCAGTCGTAGGTTGTTGATGCGGGTGATCATTTTTTGGCCGTTTAATGTATGACCTTTGTCAAGCCCATGGTACCCTAGGCACCTTCTTTATCTGCTGCCTGTTTGGCTTGTTGGTTGCGCTGCCTCCATGACGTTTTTCAGAGTTCTGACGGTTCTTTCACTCCTTTTCCATGTGCCGGTTTTATCCGCCGAGAGCCCGAGAAATGTTGGCTTTTACTATGGCCACGAGTCACCGATAGGGCCACTTTTTGCCTACGACTGGCTGGTGTTGCAACCGGATCAGGCCACAGATGCCCGGCTGTCTTTGCTTTCCCGGGGAGGGACTGCGCCCCTGGCGTACGTTGCGGTTGACGAGATTGCCAAATCTCACGCGCTTTTCCCGCAAGTAGATCCGGCCTGGATCGTTGGTCGCAATAAGGCCTGGGGGAGCGTGATTCTGGATATCCGCAAACCCGAAGTCCGGCGGTTTCTCGTGGATAAGCGCGTTGTGCCGGCGTTGATGCGAGGCTTTGAAGGGGTTTTTCTCGACACGCTCGATAGTCACCTGATGGTGGAGGCCGGCAAGGTAGACGCATTGAGCTTCGCGCAAGCGCAGGCTGATCTGATCGCCGATATCCGAGATAGGTACCCTGAAGCTGTCATGATTATTAACCGCGGCTTTCATCTTCCGGTCCGGGCGCTTGATCAGGTGGATGCGCTGGCGTTCGAGTCCTACTTCGAGGGCTTTGATCCAGAGTCGGGTCGCTATCGCCCGGTTCCTGAGGAACATCGGGAATGGCTGGATGCTCGTATTGCCGAGTGGTCGGCTCGATATCCCGAAAAGCCCGTTATTGCCATTGATTACACAGCGACGCCACAGTTGGCTGAAGAAACGGCCGATCGTCTTCGCGATCGGGGCCTTTTGCCGGTGGTCAGCAACCAGGCGCTGGATCGATTAGGCCCGACGTCGCCAGAGACGATACGCCGACAAGTGCTGGTGTTGCATGACCTGCCGCCGCAGCAAGCGGATCAGAGTCAGGCCCACAGCCGTTTGGGCGTTGTTCTGGAATACCTCGGGTTTGTACCGGTATACCGCTCTGCTCTGGAACCTCCCTTATCCGAACCCGTGCTCGACCGGTATCACGGCGTGGTTGTCTGGTGGGAAGCGGGCACGGCTCATAGCCGGCTGTGCCAGTGGCTGGGAAATAGCGTTCAAGACCAGTTGCCGTTGGTTTTAATGGGGTTAATGCCCGCAGCTCCTGCCTGTCAGAGACTCGTTTCTGGCCAGCGCATGCGGGTCCCGGAGGGGATGCTGCAGGTTTCTGCACTTCAGGAGACGGTTGGCAGGTTTGAAGGTAGCCGTCTGCCGGCGCGGGTTCCTTTGGCGATGCCGCCCGCCATGGATACCTATGAGCCGTGGATTCTGATTGAGGACAAGAACGCGCGATCCTACTCCCCGGTATTTATTCGCCCGGAAGGGGGCGTTGCGCTGAGTCCGTTTTTGTTTGAGCCAGGGCCAGACAATGCAGCGTATTGGCTGTTTGACCCGGTACGGTTTATGGCCGATGCATTGAAGCCGGAGAGTCATCCTGGCGTGGATGCAACGACGGAAGCCGGGCGACGCATCGTCACGGCTCACATCGACGGCGATGGAGCGGTTTCCCGGGCTAACCTGCCTGGAACCCCGCAAGCCATCAGGGTGATCCTGGACAAGATCATCCGTCACTATCCCATTCCCCATACGGTTTCCGTCATCGAAGCGGAAGTCTCGGAGCGCGGGGTCTATCCGGCAGAGAGTCGGGAGGCGTTGGAGACTACGCGGCAGATCTTCCGGGAGCCGAATGTCGAGGTGGCTTCTCATACGTTCAGTCACCCGTTTTTCTGGCGCATGATGGAAGGTGGGGAAGCGCCGACGGCCGAACAGGCCGCCTACGGATATGCCATGGAAGTGCCGGGCTACGAACCGGATCTGAAAAGGGAAATCCCGGGTTCGGTGGCCTTTGTTAACGAGCTGACGCCTGACGATAAAGCGGTTCGTGTCTTTCTGTGGAGTGGTGATGCCCGGCCCGGTAAAACGGCGTTGCGAATGGTGAGGGAGTTGGGGCTGGTCAACGTCAACGGTGGTAATACCCGGCCGTTGAAATATGATTCTACCCTCGCGGCGGTCTGGCCGGATGCCCGCCTGGTGGGGGATGAGCTACAGGTTCATGCGCCCGTGCTGAACGAAAATGTCTACACCGATCTATGGACAGGCCCGTTCTATGGTTATCGTAACGCCCGGGAGAGCTTCGACCTGCTGGACGCCCCATACCGGTTGAAACCCAGCGGGATCTATTATCACTTTTACTCCGGCACCTACCCGGAATCGATCAAGGCGCTTCATGAGGTCTATCAGCATGCGCTGGACAAGCCAAATTCGCCGCTATACCTGAGCGAATACGCCACGCGGGTCCAGGCCCGCTATTACAGCGTTACGACCAGGGATGACGATGGCGTATACCGCTGGAAAGGGGTGTACACGCCAACGACCGTAACACTGCCCGATTCTCTGTATCCGGATATGAAAAAAAGCACCGGTGTTGCCGGCTTCATCAGGCATGGTCAGCGGCATTACGTTCACCTCACAGGCCCCGGCGCAGCGCTGGCGGTGAGTGAAGTCGCCCCTCAGGGTGTATATCTGGAGTCTGCCAATGCCAGGTTGACCCGTTGGGAGCGCGAGCAGGTTTCCGGGGCGACTTCGCGCGTTACTGTGTCGGCAAATGGTCATGTGCCGGTGGAGTTCCGTTTTGGTGGTGCTGAATCCTGTCGAGTGGTAAGTGAGCACCCTGCCACCCGCCTGAGCCCGGTGGCTTTCAGGTTGTCCGGTAAAGTGGTGTCGAACGTTGTGGTGGAGTGTAGCTGAGTGAGGCGAAGCTCTTCCCGTCCCAATCTGTTCGGGGTTCAGGCGTTGGCGGTGATGGGCGTGCTGGCCATTGCGTTGCTGTACGTAGTACACCCGCGGGAGGCGTTTTTTGACCAGATCGGCAGCCTTGAGAAGCCGGATGCGCTCTCCCTGGCTTACCTCACCGTGTTGCTGAATTCTGATTCTGATAATAAAGAGTTGCGCTATCGGCTTGCCCAGATGCAATCGGATGTTGGTGAATCCGAACAGGCCATGGCAACGTTGAGCCCCTTGCTCCATGAGCCGACAGTGTCGCCGAAAGCCGTGGAGCTGGCCTTGACATTGGCCATTCAGAAACTGGCGGCTGCGACTGATGAGCCTACCCGCGCTGAGCGAAAGGCTGACCTGCTGGTTCTGGTTGAGCGGCTGCTTGGGGGCGCAGGGGCCCATCCCCGCGTACACAGGAGCGTCGAGACGGTGCTAGGCTGGCTCACGCCGGATGAGCAACTGAGTTTGCTGCCGACGTTGATTTCATCAGCGGAGGGGCAAGACCGGTTGTGGTTAGTGATGTCGCTAGGACATGCTCAGGTCGCAGCCGGGAACCCGGCAGACGCTGCGGAAACCCTTGCCGGTATAGTCGACCAGTTACCCGCTGGGGAGCAGGACAAAGCGGCCAGGGAGCTGGTGCGACTATACCTTGCCTCCGGTCAACCCGTCCGCGCGCTGGATACCTTTCAGGCCCGGAATCTGATGTCTCCCGGAGCCGCGGGGCTGCAAGAGGCCATTCAGTTGGCCCGATTGGCGGGCAAAGACGGTCTGGAACGACAATGGCTAGAGTCGTTGATGCGACAGTATACGGCCGATATCACCGAACTCCGTCGTTTGCGAGCCCTGCAGTTGGGGCAAGGAGATCTGGCCCAGGCGGCAATGACGGCTGAGCGCGTTGCCGGGATGCCGGCGGCCGTGGTTGAGGATCGAATCTGGGCCGCAAGGGTGTGGGAGTGGCGAGGGCAGCCGGAGAAAGCCCTGGCCCGCTGGCAGTCGCTTTATCTTTCTGCCGGTCACCCCGAGGCACTGCAGCGCGCAACAGCGCTTGCTCAGGAACTGTTTCGTTGGCCTGAACTGGTGAAAACCCTCGAGACGGCGAGGGCAAGAGGCGATCTTGGGGCCGATGGTTACCTTGTGCTTGGTGATGCCTATACCAGAGCGGTGGAACTGGACAAGGCGGTTGCGGTTCTTGAGGAGGGACAACGAAAGTATCCCTCCGTCGTCGGGTTCAAGGACCGCCTGTATCAGTTGTACGTTAACAACAATCGTTATCTCGACGCCATTGCCCTGTTTGAGCGGCAGGATGTGCTCAGTGAGGGAGACCGATTGGTTCTGGCCAATCTGTATTGGCGAACCCGGCGCGTAGAGCGGGCGTTCGAAACCCTGTCTGTATCGTTCCAGAATCCGGATTTCGCTGCAGAGGCAGAGCTGATGCGGCTGGATCTTCTGACTATGCTGGGGGATGTCGACAAGATTCGGGCTGAGTATTCGCAATTGATGGCTGGTTCCTGGCGGCAGCATGGACCTGGTGTGGCGGATCGGCTGATCGGCCTGGCCGCGCAGTTCGGGGATTATGAGCGTGTTGCGGAACTCGCCCGTTACCGGTTTCAACGTACCGGGAATGCCCGTTACATTCCCATTCTTGCCGATGCACAGGCGAATACGGGGCAGTGGGAGGCGTTGGAGCGTACGCTGGCACAGTGGCGGTCAGACCCGGCCCACCGTCAGGATGGCCTTTACTGGACATTCCGGGGGCGACTGTTTGAGCAGCGGGGCAAGGCTGGTGACGCAGAGAAGGCCTATCGACAGGCGCTGCGTCTGAATCCTGGAAGCGAGGACATCCTCAGCGCGTGGGGCTGGCTGCTGGTGGCAGAACCTCAGCGCAAGAGCGATAAGCTGAATGCCATTCTGACAGAACTGTCATCGCAATCCGGGCAGCGACAGTATGCGTTGCTTGCGTATGGATACTCGGCACTTGGGCAGGATAAGCGGTCCAGGTATTGGTTACAGAAGTGGCGAACGGAGAATGCCGTTGAGCCCCGCGCCCTTGAGGAGCAGGCGGGTCTCGCCCACAGTCTTGGCGATCAGGCGAGTGCTTTTCATCTCAGACGTCTCGCCGCTCGACAGGTTCCTCGACGCGTCGAGCCAAGAACCCCGTCACGGCAAAGAAGCCCTGATGAGTTGTCCTCCGGATACAGGGCGCAACCGGTGTTTGGTTCCGAGAACCGTGCTGCCCAGTTGGGCTGGCAGCAGGAGCGCATCAGCGACATGGCTGTGAATCATTGGTTCGGCGCGTGGGACTACAGTTCGGAACGCTATCGGCTGACCGGGCGAGCGGCCCGCGTTGATACCAGCGACGACACGAGATTCACGAAGGCTCCCGAACCGTCCAGCGAGGCCATGATTGAACTTCAGAATAACGCCACAGATTGGTTGTTTACGGCTGGGCTTGGGCACGTGGGGCGTCTTGACGGCGATGAACTGAGTACCAGGTTTGAGGCCCGGTTCCAACCACTGGGCCGGTGGCAGATGGCAGTGGGGTATCATTCGGGAGAGCGCTCGACCGATTCGGCAGAAGCCTGGTGGCTGGTTTCCAGGGACAGCACTTCGTTTGAGGGCCTTTACCAGCCAGACAGCCGAACAACCGTTGGGGCGCGGTTAGCATCACTGTCATTTGATGCCGGTTCACAAAGCAGTGTGGCGGAGGGACAACGGCTCGAGGTGTTCGGTAGTCATCTCGTGGCTCGCCGTTATCCGGACTGGAGTGTACGGGCGGAATATGTGTTGCAGGATCTGAATCGACTAGAGCGCCTGGAAGGCGCAGTGCAATCGCTGTTCGAACGACCACTCCAGACCGGTGAATTGCTCACCGAACACTACGAGCGCGTGTCTGTCGGTATGCGGTGGCAAGAGCATTCACCTCACTCGTTGCTCGAGCAACAGGCTCAGCCAGGCTGGTTCCTGGATGTGAACACCGGCTATGTTCTTTCCACCGATACCGTCGAGTACGGGCTTGGCGGCGGTGTAAGCTGGTCGCTATTCGGGGATGACGAGATCGCGCTATCTGCCGGTTATGCGTCGGATAGTCTGAGTGGAGACAGCTCGCTGGACGCACGTGTTACCTATACCTTGTTTTTCAAAACTGCGGGAGAAAACCGATGATTCTTTTTCGACCTCTGCTGCTGGGGCTACTGTTTGTCGCCCTGAGCGGTTGTTCTACCCTGATCACGGAATCGGGTGACACGCCTGTCAGCCTGGCGGAGCAAGTGGCGGTTGTGCCTTTTGTTAATCTCTCGGAGACCCCTCAGGCTGGTGACCGGGCCGCCAGTATCGCGGTTGCCATTCTGCGGGCGGAGGGGGCTGGCCGGGTAGAGCTGTACTTGCCCGAAGACCAGAACCCACTGATGTATGAGAGTCAGGCTCGTCAGGCTGAAGCGATGGACATGGCGGATCGGGACGGGGCTGATCTTATCGTCACGGGAACGGTGGAAGAATGGCGTTATAAGGCGGGTTTCGACAGCGAACCCGCGGTTGGCGTGACAATGATTGTCAGACGCTCTGGCAGTAACGCTATCGTCTGGTCCGGAACAGCAGCTCGCACGGGATGGGGGCGGGAGAGTCTCGGAACGGTTGGGCGTGAGGTGCTTCAGGATCTCATTGATGCCATGCCTTTGGTTCGCGGCGAAGACTGATACTGATGCAGGACACCCGGGCAACTACGACAGTGGCACAATCGGGGCCCGCCACCGAGGTGCATGGCTGGCTGAAATGGCTGGAAGTCGTTCTGGTCTCAGGCCTGTTTCTCGCGGCAGGCTTCTGGCTGCGACCTGACGACCCGCTCCACGTTGGCAATACGTTTGCGTGGCCGGTTCTGGCGCCCTTGTTGATTGGCCTGCGCTACGGCTTTTTCCCGGCTCTGATGTCGAGTCTGTTGGTGCTGCTTGTGGCTGGGTGGCACTATGACAAGGCCGCTGCCACGGCTTATCCGTGGGGATGGGCCGCCGGCATGCTGGCATGTGGGCTGCTGGCCGGGGAGTTTCGGGACTACTGGGAACGCCAGTTGCGCCGGGCCAACGCAGTTAACGAATACAGTCTCCAGCGCCTGGAAGAATTTACCCGCAACTTCTACCTGATGAAGGTGTCCCATGATCGTCTTGAGCAACAGTTAGCCGGGAGCTCCGGCAGCCTGCGGGAAGCACTGAGACGACTGTATGGCGAACTGTCCCAGACCCGCTCTGAGGGTTTGAATGAAGAAAGCGCGGCCCTGATGTTGCGGGTTCTGGCTCGATACGGCCAGCTCCAGACGGCCGCCATACTGGCAGTGGAAGGAAACCGAAACATTCAACCGAAGGCGTTGGCCACGGTTGGTGACTATGAGGCGGTTTCGGAGTCCGATCCGCTGATTCGATATGCCATGCAGGAAAGAACTCTGGTGTCGGTGCAGACAGAGTTCCGCAAACACCTGAAAAAACTGGATACCGATCTGCTGGTTGTGATCCCCCTGATCAGTTCTACCGATGACCTGGTGGCGCTCTGTGTGGTGGAGTCCATTCCATTCTTCAGTTTCCAGAACCGGACGCTTCGTTTGATGGCGATTCTTGCCGGGCATATGGCGGATATGTTGTGCCAACGGGATCAGACGATGGCAGGTTCTCATGAGTGGCAGAGCCTGTGTTCCCAGGCGCGTCGCGCAGCCAGAGATGCAGAGGCCTTTGGCTTGCCGTCCGTGCTGCTTAAGCTGCAGGTAAACGAGCAGGATCTGGCAACCCTCGCGGACAGGATGACCGGCTTGCTGCGGGGGCTTGATGTGATTGCCGTTAACCGAGCGAACGAGAGCCCCAGCGTGGTCCTGTTGATGCCACTGACCGATGAATTGGGGCTTGCCGGGTATCTGCACCGACTGGAACTGGATATCCGGGAAAATGCGGGCCGTTCACTGTGGGATTTTGCCAGTCAGCAGTCACTGGTGGTAAAGACGGAAGCCCAGGTCGCCGAGTGGCTGTCTCGTGAAGGTGGCGCGATTGACTAGCTACTGGTTGTTACCGTTTGGGCTGGTCTCAGAACTGGGTGGTGCGGTTGCACTGTTTACCGGTGAGGATTCGGTTCGGGCAGTGGGTGGTTATGTCGTTGCCCATGCTTTGTCCTGCGTGGTGTTTACGCTTGCTCTGCTGGTCCTCATGCCCCAACGTTACCGAAAACAGCGCTGGCGGCCCGCAGTCTTTCTGTTTTCGCTGCAGTTTGCGATTCCCCTGGTGGGCAGTCTTGGCGTGTTTGTCGGTATTCTGCTCGCGCTGTATCTCCCGCGCTCGAACCGGGAACTCCCGTGGCAGCAGGTGCCCATCCCTGAGTTGCCTTTCCGGCCTACCGATATGGGCAGTCAGGTTGTCTATACCGAGGGTGGTTTGCGCCAGGTTCTGAGAGAGGCGAGTGATCCGGGTAAACGCCTGAAAGCTTTGTTGGCCAGCCGACAGATGGAAGGCCGGGAGGGAGTTGATATTCTCCGGGAGGCACTCAAGGATCCGGTTGATGATGTCCGGCTGCTGGCGTATTCCATGCTGGAGCAGAAGGAAAAGGCACTGGTGCAGGAGGCTGAGCGCCTGCAGAGCCAGGTGACGGAAGCCGCTGACCCCAAAGCGCTCGAGCGCATGAATCGCCGTCTGGCACAAACCTGGTGGGAAACCGCCTATCTTGGATTGGCTCAGGGCAGTCTCAGGCAGTACTACCTGGAAAAGTCGCGGGACCTCCTGGTGAAACTGGTTGCCACCTATGACGAGCCCTCGGACTGGCAGCTCCTGGGGCGGGTGGAACTGGCGTTGGGGCGGCCCGAAGAAGCACGTGATGCGTTCGAAGTCGCTATTGATAATGGTGCCCGTCAGGAACACATCCTGCCTTATCTTGCTGAAATCGCGTTTCTGGCCAGGGACTACCAGCGGGTCAGGTTCTATCTGGCCCGGTGCGCCCATGGTCACAATCATCCGGCGATCACTCCTCTTCTTGAAGCCTGGTTATGAGTTTGTTCAAACGAAAGCAGCCGTATATCGCGGACATCGCATTGCTGTTGGAAGGCACCTATCCGTTTATACGGGGAGGCGTGTCTTCCTGGGTACACCAGATGATCTCGGGACTTCCGGAATACCGGTTTGCCCTGGTTTTTCTGGGGGGCGATCCCAGCCATTACGGAAAGCAGCAATACACCCTGCCGGATAATGTCACCCATCTGGAGTGCCACTACCTGATGGACACCCAGGTTCGGGAAAAGCCGAGGCCGAGGGACGGAAACAAGCGGGCCTTCCAGAGTCAGCGGCGGCTGCACGAGAGTTTCAAGGCCAATGAGGCGGTGCCCGAGGAGGTGCTCACGCAGGTATTCAGAGACCTGGGTGAGACCGGGGGGATTACCCGCAAGGATTTTTTGTACAGCCGGGAGAGCTGGCAGGTCATTGAAGACAGTTTCCGTGCCTACTGCACCGAACCCTCTTTTGTTGACTATTTCTGGACTATCCGGACGATGCACGCGCCGCTGTTTACGCTGGCAGAGATTGCGAAGAACATGCCCAGGGTAAAGATGGTGCACTCTATCTCAACCGGGTATGCCGGTCTGCTCGGTGCAATGGTGAGTGACCGATACCGTATACCTTACCTGATCAGTGAGCATGGCATTTACACCAAAGAACGAAAGATCGATCTATCCCAGGCACAATGGATTGACGATCCGGAGGACCAGGTGAGTGCGGCACTTAACGACCAGTTGGGCTATATCCGGCGTCTCTGGATACGCTTCTTCGAGGTGGTGGGAAGGCTGGCTTACCAGAAGGCCGACAGCATTGTCTCGCTGTATTCCGGTAACCAGGCTCGCCAGCACCAGGACGGGGCTTCGCCGGAAAAAACCTGCATTATCCCGAACGGGATCGATCCTGAGCGTTTCAGGGAACCACGGGAGCAGCGGTCGGAGGCCATTCCCAAGGTGCTTGGGCTGGTTGGCCGCGTCGTCCCGATCAAGGACATTAAAACCTTCATCCGGGCGATGAGAAGCGTCTCGGAGCAAGTGCCCGAGGCTGAAGGGTGGATCGTCGGGCCAGAGGATGAAGACCCCGCCTATGTCGCTGAGTGTCGCAATCTTGTGACCAGCCTGGGATTGGAAGGCCGCGTTAAATTCCTGGGTTTTCAGAATGTCAGCGAGATTTTGCCCCAACTGGGTTTGATGGTGCTTACCTCGATCTCCGAGGCGCTGCCGTTGGTCATACTTGAGGCCAATGCCGCGGGGCTGCCGTGCCTTGCCACGGATGTCGGCGCCTGCCGTGAACTCATTGAGGGAATGAGTGAGGAGGATCGGGCTTTGGGTGCCTCGGGCGCTGTCGTTCCGATCGCCGACCCTGAAGCGACAGCCAGGGAAGCGATTCATCTGCTGACGGATAGTGAGGCCTGGCGGGCAGCCCAGGCCGCGGGGTTGGAGCGGGTATCACGCTATTACACTTTGGACAGTATGTTTGATCAATACCGCCGCCTCTATGAGGCGTCGTTAGAGACGGCGAGTGGGGGAGAGCGCTAGTGGCGGGTATCGGTTTTGAGCTTAGGCGAATACTCCGGCGGGAAAGCTTTGTGAACCTCCTGGGTGCCTATGGTCTGGCGGGCATCATCAGTTCGGGGCCCTGGGTGCTGTCGGTGCTCGGGGTTATGATCATCGGGGTGCTGAGTTTTGCGCTCGAGGCAAATCAGGGATTCGTGGTCCAGTTTCTGGTGTCGGTCACCTATCTGATGGCGTTCTCGCTGATTCTCTCCGGGGTGTTTCAGCACGTTTTCACGCGCTGGGTCGCAGACAGGCTCTACGAGTCCAAGCGTAACCTGATACTGCCCAACCTCATGGGGGTTATCTGGGTCTCAACCGCGGCGTCTTTCATGCTCGGCGTTGTTGCTGCTATCTGGTTTATGCCGGGCACCAGTTATCTATACCGGCTCCTGATGCTGGCGAATTTTGTGGTGCTGTGTAACCTTTGGCCGGTTACCATTTTTCTCTCCAGCATGAAGTCCTATCGTCGTATTGTTGTTGTCTTCGCGCTTGGGTATCTGGTTGCTATCGTTGCCTCGGTGCAGTTGCGTGATTTCGGCATTGAAGGGTTTTTGCTGGGGTTGCTGCTGGGCCACAGCCTTTTGTTTTTCAGTTTCTTTTACACCATCATCCGCCAGTATCCGGGTACCACGCTCATCCGGTTTGACTTCACCAGGCGCGCCCAGATCTTTCCCACCCTGATCTTTACCGGGCTGCTCTTCAATGCTGCGGTATGGGCCGACAAGCTGATCTTCTGGTTCGTGCCGGAAACCTCAGAGCCGATTATCGGGCTTTTGAGAGCGTCGATTATCTATGACATTCCCATTTTTCTTGCCTACCTTTCGATCATCCCCGGTATGGCGGTTTTTCTGGTGCGGATGGAAACCGATTTTTCCGAAGCATACGACCGGTTTTATAACGCCGTTCGTGAGGGCGATACCCTGGAGCGAATCAACCGGTTTCGGGATGACATGGTTCTGGTCGCCAGAAACGGCATTTATGAGATCATCAAAGTGCAGGGAATGACGGTGATCATTCTGTTCCTGTGGGGGGAGGAAATTCTCTCTGCCCTGGGTATCTCTACACTGTACCTTCCACTGTTCCACATTTTCCTGATTGCGGTGGCCATGCAGTTGATTCTTCTTGCGATACAGAATGTACTGTTTTATCTCGATGCCCGGGGGATAAACCTGATTCTTTGCGCCCTGTTCCTCGGTACCAATATCGTATTCACACTGATCACCATTGAGTTGGGCGCCGCCTTTTACGGATACGGCTATGCGGCGGCTACCCTGGTCTCAGCTCTGGTTGGACTGGCGCTGCTGTCCCGCAAGTTCGATGAACTTGAGTACGAAACCTTCATGCTACAGGGGCGTTAACACACTTGTGTAAGGGCATCATTCAGGTCCTGTATCAGATCGGCTGCATCCTCAAGCCCCACTGACAGGCGCAGCATGCCATCGCCAATGCCCCGTTTGAGGCGCTCTTCCCGGCTCAGGCCGTGATGGCTGGTGGCGCTCGGTTGGCTCACCAGGCTTTCTACTCCGCCCAGGCTGGTGGCAAGCAGGAAGACTTTCAGGGAATCCGCCACTTTTTCGGCTGCCTGCTGGCCACCGTCCACTTCAATACTGAGCATGCCGCCGAAGCCGGTCATCTGCTGTTTGGCCAGGTCGTGGCCTTCGAAGGAAGGCAGGCCGGGGTAGTGTACTTTGGTGACTTTCGGATGTTGTTCCATCGCTTGAGCGACTGCCATGGCGTTCTCGTTGTGTTGGCGCACTCGTAATGGCAGCGTGCGCAAGCTGCGGGAGAGCAGGGCGGCGGTTTCCGGGGCAATCAGCTGGCCCAGGTTCTTGCGCCAGGCGACCACGGGTTTTGCCAGGCTTGCAGAGGTCATCAGGGCACCGGCGGTCAGGTCGCTGTGGCCACCCAGGTATTTTGTGGCGCTGTGCAAGACCAGGTCTGCGCCCAGTTCCAGCGGTTTCTGGTTGATGGGGCTGGCGAACGTATTGTCCACCGCCACCAGTGCGCCGTGCTGGTGGGCCGTTTCAGCGATGGCGCGAATGTCCAGGATCGCCATGTTCGGGTTGGCCGGGGTTTCGAAATAGACCAGCTTGCCCGGTTCGTTCAGTGTTTCCGCCAGTTGGTTCTGCTCTTCACGGAACAGGAAGGTCACTGGAATGCCCAGCGCCTGGCAGTGATTCTTCAGTAGTTCCTGTGTGCCCCCATAAAGATCGCCTACGCACACAATCCCATTACGGCCATGGGCCAGCAGGGTTGCCGAAATTGCCGCCATGCCGGAGGCGAACCCCAATGCTGCTTCAGCATTTTCGAGCCCGGCCAGTCCCTGTTCCAGTTCCTGGATGCTCGGGTTGGTGCCCCAGCGAGTGTACAGGTTACCGTCGCTTCGCCCCTCAATCACATCCAGCAAGTCTGCCGTGTTTTCAAACCGGTAGGTGGTGGTGTTGTAAACCGGCGAGTAGGGGCTGCCGAAGGCATCCTTATGGCGGCGATTGTGGATGATGCGAGTCGCGGGGCCTTGGTTGTTCGGGGTGGTCATGGTGGTTCCTACGCATTTGGTGGCCGGAGAGTGAGCTGCATTGTAGACTGTTGCGTATCCTGACGATAACCGAGTTGCTCAACCGAAAGAAGGAAGACGCTTTGTCCATCAAATTGACCCAGTTCAGCCACGGTGCCGGATGTGGCTGCAAGATTGCTCCGGACGTTCTGGACCGCATCCTTCACACTGATGCTCCCGAATTTCACGATCCGCGACTGCTGGTGGGCAACAGCAGCCGAGACGATGCTGCGGTTGCCGATGTGGGTAACGGCCTTGGCATTATCAGCACCACCGATTTCTTTATGCCGGTGGTGGACGACCCGTTCGATTTCGGCCGTATTGCTGCCACCAATGCCATTAGCGATGTCTATGCCATGGGCGGAAAGCCCGTGATGGCTATTGCCATTCTGGGCTGGCCGGTCAATGAGCTGGAACCGGAAATTGCCGCCAAGGTAATCGATGGTGGGCGTGCCGTGTGTGCCGAGGCAGGTATCGCCCTGGCCGGTGGCCACAGCATCGATTCACCGGAGCCGATATTCGGGCTGGCGGTGACTGGCCAGGTTTCCGTTGACCGTATTATCCGCAACGACACCGCTCAGGCGGGCGATTTGCTGTATCTCACCAAGCCACTGGGCGTCGGTATTCTCACCAGTGCTTCCAAGAAAGGTAAGGTTACTCCTGAAGACCTGGCCGTGGCGGTGGAGAACATGGCGACCCTCAATAAGGTTGGCGAAGTGTTTGCTGAGGTGGATGGTGTCAATGCCATGACCGATGTAACCGGCTTTGGTCTTGCCGGGCACTTGCTGGAAATCTGCCGGGGCAGCGGCTTGAAGGCAACGGTAAGTCGCAAGGCTGTGCCTGTGCTGCCAAACCTGAAGCCCTATATTGATGCCGATTGCATCCCTGGTGGCACCCACCGCAACGCGGCGGCGTTCGGCAAGGCGATTTCCGGTATGACCGACGCCGACAAACTGTTGTTCTGTGATCCGCAAACCAGCGGTGGCTTGATGGTTAGCGTGGCCGAAAAGAGCCGGGAAGCCTTTGAGGCCCTCGCCCGAAAGCATGGGCTGGATCTGCAGCCTCTCGGGCGTCTTGAAGCCGCGGGGTCCGACGAAAGCCTGGTGTTTATCGAAGACTGATCCCGTCGCAATATAAAGCCGCACCGGAGGTTCTCCGCTGCGGCTTTTGTTTTTTCTGGAGAAAGCTATCAGCGGAACACCAGTGGCAGATAGTTAAATCCACCCGTGGGAAACATCGCCCGCTCAGGCTGTTCGCCATCAGCCTGCTCGATAGCTTCGATCTGCTTCAGCAACTCCTCTATGAAGATCCTGAGTTCCATTCGTGCAAGGGGGGCGCCGGGACAGACATGGATGCCGGCGCCATAGAGCAGGTTCCTGGCTGCGTTCTGACGTGCGCAGAACTGGTCCGGGTTACCGAAAACATCTTCGTCCCGGTTGGCGGATGCCCAAAGAAGGGTGATTTTTTCGCCGGCGGGAATGGTTCTGCCGGCTATCTCGACCTCTCGGGTGGTTACTCGGCGGTTGGAAATGAGTGGGGCGTCCATTCGCAGGATTTCGTCAATGGCTTCGGGGAGCTGCTCTGGCGCGGCCTTAAGGTTGTTCAGCAACTCGTGGTGGTGGGCCAGATAGTTGGTCAGTATCGAGATGCTCGCAGAAATGGTCGCGAGTTCGCCGACTGTCCAGTTGCGCAGGAGGCTGACCAGCTCTTCGTCGGTCATGGGTTGGCCATTGATTTGCTCACTCATTAACCGGGTGGTGACATCATCTGGCGCAGGCTTATTGGGCTGGCGCCGGGAATCCAGCAGGTCGCGGATGTACCCGTCAAACTCTTCAGCAACGTCGGCCATGGCGGAACGGTCGCGGGCCAGCGTTGCCCGGTGATTCTTCATCACCCACTCGGCCAGCGGTTGATGCAGGCTAGCCGGCCAGCCCATAAACGCGCACTGAATCTGTAGTGCAAAGGGCCGGCTTAGAGTGTTGACCGCATCCAGCGCCTTGTTTTTGTCAAGGGATTGCACCAGCGCCCGGGCAACATCCCGGCATACCGGTTCAAAGCGTGCCATGGGCTCGGGCGCAAAATAGGGTTCGATGGCCTTGCGGTAAGGGGTGTGTTCGGGCGGGTCCATGCCATTCGGTACGGACAGGTGCGCGGAGACGGCGTTACTGAAGGTGTGATGATCCTCCAGTGCCCGCATGACATCGGCATGGCGAAACAACGTCCACTGCTGGTAATCACTCCAGGCTACCGGGCATTCCTTGCGCATGGCATCGTAGGCGCGGATCTGGTCCGTCTGAACCTCGGCTGATCTGGGGTCCCAGTCTTCGTGGTGCTGCTCTGCCATACGGCCTCCTGATCTGTCGGTTAGCATTGATGAAATGCTACCACCGGAGGCCGTTCTGCCTTTGGAGAAATATCAAGTCCTGATATTTGTAAAGGAAAGTGCTTATGGGTTTCGGGTAACACCGATCACTTTCAGGTGGATGGGCTTGCGGCCTTTCATGGGCCATTCGATGCTGCTGCCAATGCTCAGCCCCAGCATGGCGGCACCGGCCGGTGCCAGTATCGAGACTTTGTGATCGGCGTCGCCTACTTCATGGGGGTACACCAACGCCACTTCGTGCTCCTCGCCGGTGTCTTCGTTCAGGAAGCGCACTCGTGAGTTCATGGTCACCACGCCCTCTGGCATGTCGGCCAGTGGCTTCATGTCGGCACGGCTGAGTTCGTCTTCCAGCCCATCGGCCACATCAGACTGGCCGGCGACCCGCTCAAGCAAGGTGCTGAGACGGTTATAATCTTCTTCTGCAACAGTGATAGGTGGCAATTCAGCCATAGCAATCTCCAGGTAAACAATCGATTGTTGGTTAGGCGCTGAATCCGGACGGGGAAGAGAGTGGATTCAGCGAAATCAGAGGCGGATGGCAGCCCTGCCGGTGTTCCCGAAGGAGGACCGCAGTGCCAGAGATATCGTGTAATTGCCTGAACGCAGAATGTTCACGGGAATTGCACTTCGCCTTTAGAGTTGAAGAAGCTCTGAATCTACCCCCGGGTGAGCAAAATGGCAACTGCGAACTTGCCGAAGATCTGTGCTAGTGTCTTGCACCTGTGAACGGGCTGGTGTCTGGTAGTCGGGAGGTGGTGATGCCAATGGTGGTTCAGGCTTTGATTCCTGTCTTCGTGCTGATCATGTTGGGCCATGGCTTGCGCCGCGTGGACTTTCCCGGAGGTGATTTCTGGCCCCGTGCGGAGCGCTTCACCTATTACGTACTGTTTCCTGCCATGCTGGTGTTCAAGCTTGGGCAGGCCCGGCTGCCTCCTTCCGCCTACGGTGATACGGCGATGCTGATTATCGCCATGCTGCTGGCGATGACGCTGGTGCTGGTGGCTGTGCAGTGGCTCTGGGGCTGGTCTGGTCCGGTGTTTTCTTCGGTATACCAGGGTGCGATTCGTTTCAATTCCTACGTGGGTCTGGCCGCGGGTGGCATGCTCCTGGGGGATGATGGGCTCTCGCTCACGGCTATCGCCGTGGCCATTATGGTGCCGTTGTTGAACCTGCTGTGTATTCTGATGTTCGCTCTGGTAGCAGGGCGAGAGCAAATCAATCTGGCGGCGGTGATTCGGGCGATTGTCACCAACCCGTTGATCGTCGGTTCGGTCATTGGCGTGCTCTGGAGCTATTTTCAGGTAGGGTTTCATCCCTTGCTGGCAGGCATACTGGAGCCGTTGAGTAATCTGGCGCTGCCGATGGGGCTTATGTGCGTGGGGGCTGGTTTGCAGCTCAGTGCCCTGCGTGGCGGTTCGGTTCCGTTTATTGTCTCCTCGGCTCTTAAACTGGTGGCGTTTCCACTGATGACCGCGGGCCTGGCCTGGATGCTCGGGCTGGAGGGGCTGCTGGTGCAAGTGGCGGTGCTGTTGGCGGCCTTGCCTACTGCCACGTCGGCCTACATTCTGGCGCGCCAGCTTGGCGGGGATGCGCCGCTGATGGCAGGGATCATCAGCGGGCAAACCCTGTTGGCGATGGTCTCTATTCCGGTGCTACTGAGCCTGCTCTGGTAAGCACTTGAGAACCGCATCGGCCACAGATTGCTGAAACTCGATGTAGCCTGCCGGTGTCGATTCAATGTCGGTTGCCAGCGGGTCCCAGGTGCTGAAGGTGACGTTCAGTCCTTCGGTAATGGAACGCCACCACTGGCGGTTGAATTGGGGCTCGGTCAGCAGGCACGGGTGATTGGCAGCTTCGAGCTTGGCCTGAACATCGGCGATGTGTCGGGCGCCAGGGGAAAGTTCCGGGTTCAGGGTCAGAACGCCTTCCAGCGTCAGCCCATAGTGCTCGGCGTAGCGGGTAAAGGCATCGTGATAGGCGAACAGGCTGATGTCATCCAGGCCGGCAAAGCTCGCTCGAATACTCTGCTCTTTGTTGAGCAGTTCGGTTTGAAAACGCTCCAGGTTGGCATTCAGTTCCTCGGGGTTTACGCCCTCAAGTTCGCTCAGTACATTCCGGATGCCTTTCGCCATGTCCAGTGCCAGCATCGGGTCTACCCATATATGTGGGTCTTCGCCGTCGCCGTGATCGTGGTGATGGACATCGGGTTCGTCATGATGCCCGTGATCATCGTGCTCTTCATGCTCAGGCTCATGGTTGTGTTCATCATGATGCTCGTCGTGCTCAGATTCAGCGCCTTCGCTTTCCAGGAAAGCCACCGATCGGCCAGCGAATTCCTTGCCACCGAGCAGACGGTTGAGGAAGGTTTCCATATCCGGGCCGACCCAGAAGATGACATCCGCCTGTTCCAGGGCACGCCGCTGAGAGGGCTTCATGCTGTAGTTATGGGGGCTGGAGCCGGGTGGTACCAGCGTTGATACCTCCACGCTGTCACCCGCGACAGCTTTGACCAGAAGTTCGACAGGTTTAATGGACGCAACCACATTGGTTGCGGCGGCGGGTGTTGCTATAGCCAGGGCTGAGAGTGCAAGGGCCAGGCGGGTGACATTCTGTGGCATGGTGTATCGAATCCTGCGTGTGCGCGAAACGTTATAATATAACAGTTTGTGTCGGGGATGCAAAAGCCGCCCATGCGAAACCTCAGGATGGCCGCTATAATGCGCCCTTTATAAATCGGCCACTTATTTTCAGGATGGTTTCATGACAGTACGCACCCGAATTGCCCCGTCGCCCACCGGCGATCCACACGTTGGTACCGCCTACGTGGCCCTGTTTAACCTTTGCTTTGCCCGTCAGCACGGCGGCCAGTTCATTTTGCGCATCGAAGACACCGATCAGGCCCGCAGTACCGCTGAATCCGAGCAGGATATTCTGACAGCGTTGCGGTGGCTGGGTCTGAATTGGGACGAGGGTCCCGACGTTGGCGGCCCCCACGGCCCGTATCGCCAGTCTGAGCGCAAGCACATGTACGGTCAGTATGCCGAGGACCTGGTCACCGCCGGCCATGCTTTCTACTGCTTCCGTACACCGGAAGAGCTGGATGCTATCCGCGAAGAGCGCAAGGCTCAGGGCCTGAATCCCGGCATCAAGGGCGATCTGGAGTTGCCGGAAGAAGAGGTAAAGCGCCGTCTGGATGCGGGTGATCCGTATGTTATCCGCATGAAAGTGCCCGACGAAGGCGTGTGTGAAATTCAGGATATGCTCCGGGGTACCATTGAGATCGATTGGGCTCAGGTGGACTGCCAGATCCTCTTGAAGTCTGATGGGATGCCGACCTATCACCTGGCCAATGTTGTTGATGACCATTTGATGGGCATTACCCACGTGCTGAGAGGTGAGGAATGGATCAATTCTGCGCCCAAGCACAAGCTGCTGTATCAGTACTTTGGCTGGGATATGCCAGAGTTGTGTCACCTGCCGCTGCTGCGTAACCCTGACAAGAGCAAGCTGTCGAAGCGCAAGAACCCGACCAGTATCAACTTTTACGAGCGTATGGGCTTCTTGCCAGAGGCTGTGACCAACTACCTGGGCCGTATGGGCTGGTCCATGCCGGACGAGCGTGAGAAATTCACTCTGGATGAGATGATCGAGAACTTTGATATCCAGCGCGTGTCCCTGGGTGGCCCCGTGTTTGACGTGGAAAAACTGCGTTGGCTCAACGGCCAGTGGATTCGTGAGGAGCTGAGCGACGAGCAGTTCATGGCGCGGATGCAACAGTGGTGGTTTAACCAGGACGACTTGAAAGCCCTGGTGCCCCATATCAAGGGTAGGGCAGAAGTGTTTTCCGATGTGGCGCCAATGGCCCAGTTCATGTTCAGCGGCATGCTGAATCTGAAGCCGGAGGACTTTGCCCATAACAAGCTGGATGAGAGTCAGGTCAAACGGGTGCTGCAGTTCGCCCTTTGGAAGCTGGAAGCTCAGCGCCACTGGAGCAAGGACACCATCTTTGCCGACATCAAGGCGTTGGCGAAAGCCATGGACCTGAAGATGGGCGATTTCATGTTCTCGATCTTTGTGGCCATTGCCGGAACGCCCAATTCCTGGTCAGTGATGGACTCCATGGCGTTGCTGGGCCCGGATATGACTCGCTCCCGTTTGCGTCATGCCCTTGAGGTTATGGGTGGTTTTTCCAAGAAAGAAACCAAAAAAGTAGAGAAGGAATACGCCGCTCTGGGTGTTTGATGAGCGGTTTGTTGGTTAATTGAACGATGAGAACAGGGATGTTCAAAAAACTTTAAAAAAAGCGGAATCGGGTGTTGACGCCCCAAGGGCGGATCCTTAATATACGCATCCGTTGAGGGGCCATAGCTCAGCTGGGAGAGCGCAACACTGGCAGTGTTGAGGTCAGCGGTTCGATCCCGCTTGGCTCCACCAATTTCTAGTCCCCTTCGTCTAGTGGCCTAGGACTCCGCCCTTTCACGGCGGCAACAGGGGTTCGAACCCCCTAGGGGACGCCAATTAGGCTTGACGGTTTAGTCCACCGGATAGCCATCAAAAAAACCGCCTTCGGGCGGTTTTTTTGTGTCTGAACGAATGAGCTGCGGGATTCGCGCCGTTTAGGGCGCCAATCCCGGATGGCCGGTTCAGGCTCGTATGGCAATAGCGCCTTTGCCCACTCCCTCGTAGGCTTTTACCCGAATTTCCTCTCCGGAGAACTCCGCTTTCAGTTTGTCCGCAATGTGGGCGGCAATCAGCTCTACGGTTGTGTCCGTTTCCAGCATGTATACCCGGTGCTCAGGCAGTGTCAGGGCAAACTCTCCCTGGTTGGCTTCATACTCGAAGGTGATATAGCCAATGCCATCCTCGCCCACGAATCGGCGAGCCACGTCTTCTTCCGTGCCCACATAGATATCCTGCCAGAGCTTCGCCCAGCGTTCTTCCAGGTCATAGGCCCGGTGTCCGTTGCGGTCAATGCGTATCGGGGAGCGATGCCCATGGGCAATGCGCTGGCAGTTGCCCAGGTGCTTTTTCAGGCCGTGAACATAGTGGTAGTAAGCGCCTTCGATGACTTCTTCGCGCAGGTTGATGTCGACGGAGGTGACATTGCCGGGCAGAACGGCTTTAAGCTCTTTTTCCAGCAGGGCGGCCACAGCAGACGGGACGACCCGGTCCGAGGACAGCCAGACAACGGCTTCGTCCGGCGAGCTGTGCTCGATGTGACCGCCGCCAGAGAGTGCCCAGCGGAAAGTGTTGGGCGCGTCCTCGCTCCATTGCAGGCCTTCGTATCCGCGGGGAATCACCAACCGGTGGTCAACGCGTTCGTCAATCACCCTTTTGATGGTGCGCTTGACGTTGCTGAAGTCAAAGACCATACCCTGTTCGTCCAGTTCTCCTCCCAGCACCACATCGGCAATCCAGCTTTCGCCAACCAGGCCTCGAGCGGGATCCAGATAGGCGAAATCAATCACAGTGAGGTTGTCGACAAAGAGATGGTTCATGGAGGGTCCGGCGTGGTCAGGTTGCATGATGGCGGAATTCTAGCAAAAATCGCTGCATTCAGCAGTTTCAGGGGGCGCATCATAAACGCGAATCATAGCATCAAGGATCCGCAGTTTCCGGCATTGGTGCTGGCAGCCGGCCAGGCGAGACGAATGGGGTGTTACAAGCAGGCCTTGAAACTGCCAGGTGGCGATTCATTGCTGGGGCACGCCATTAGTCAGGCGCGGCAGCTATCGGCGCAGACGTGGGTGGTTGCGGGCGCAGGCTACCCTCTGGTGCGCTTTCGCTGCAATCGGCAACCGGCGCACTGGGTGGTTAACGAGCGTTGGCGGGAGGGCTTGTCGACGTCGTTGATTGCCGGCCTGCAGGCGCTTTCTCCCGCTGCTTTGGGTGTGTTTGTGCTGTTGGCAGACCAGCCCTTACTGGATACCGAAGGGCTCAGACGGCTGTCCGCAAACGCCCGGCGGAAGCCAGAGGTGCCCTGGGCAGCCAGTTATGGCAAGCGGGTAGGCGTGCCAGCCTGGATTCCGAAATCGCTCTGGGGAGATCTGTTATTGCTTAAAGGCGATGCGGGGGCGGGGGTGGTTCTGAACCGGGCCGGAACCCGTCCGGTTGAAATAGCCGGGGTGCAACAGGACGTTGACACCCCTCAGGACTGGCAGCAGGTCCGTGGGCAATTAGCCGAACAGGCCGGATAACCAGGCGATTCCTACGCTGAAAATACCCAGACTGATGGCCAGGCCAACGGTATAGATACGCGAGTTGGCCGAGCGCTGCTGAGACACGTACAGATCGATGGTGCGCTGGGCAATGTCCTCGGCGGTCTCCCGGGAAATCTCGTGGGCCTGCTGAATGGCTTCCGACTGCAGGGTTTGCCAGAACTCGGTGTCGATGGTCTGTACGCTGGTGATGTGGTCCTTCAGCTCTGCCATATGCTCGGAGGTGAATCCGGCGTTTTTGGAGAGTTCTTTTTTCAGGGAAGTAAGCTCGCGCCCCAGGTTCAGGTTAACTTCGGCAGCCACTTCGTCGCGCAGGTTGCGGGTGCGTTCATCCAGCATCTTGCTGAGTGACTCCAGGCGCTCCTCGATAGTGGCTTCCTGCCTGCTGCGGGTTTCGTCCAGCGCACGCTTGAGGTGATCGAACTGCTCGTCGAAAAGAGAGCTGAGCAGTTCATGCAGCCGGTTGTTGATATGAGTCTTGACCGCCGAGCGGGCAATCTGCTCAATCAGGTCGCTGGTCAGAGGCACCACATTCGGGGCGCTTTGGCCGTTCAGGCCGCTTTCTGCTTTTGGCGACAGTTGCACAGAGGCATCCTCCGGAAAGTCCATGGGTTCGTCATCTGACTCGCGCAGGTCATGGCCGTTCATTTCAACAGGTGCTTCTGGCACGTTCCCCTGCTCGACGTCACTGGCCAACTGCTCCAGCATCAGGTTGAGACCTTCGTTGTGAGGCGGCTTGGTAAGGATGTTGTAGACACCAAAGTTGCGCGCTTCCTCCATAAAGGAAGAGGATTTCTTGGAGGTACACATGATGATCGGAATGCCGGCCGTTTCCGGGTTGTTCTTGATGGCCTTGGTGGCTTCCACGCCATTCATGCCGGGCATCAGGTGATCCATAAAGATCACGTCTGGCCGGTCGTGGCTCTTCAGGAAATCCAGCGCTTCTTCTGCTGATCCCGCCATGTTCACTTCCATGTCCCGACTCTCGAGCAGTTTGCTTAGCGCAAACCTGGCAACTTTGGAGTCGTCCACCAGCAGAGCATTTTTGATTGCCATGTCACTACCTCAACCTGTTACTGCAAACGCGTGGGTGCTGCGACCGGGTGATTACCAGCCTTCCAGTTGCGGGCACTGGGTTGCCCGATAACTCTTTTCCCGATAACAGACACCGGGTTCCGTGGTGCGGGCGGTAAACACTTCGCCGGCCGCGGTTGTCAGGCGAACCTGTCCATAGGGTTCACCATGGCGGAAAGTGGCCTCGATGGAGCTGCCGTTAGGGTTGCGCAGCAGGCCTTTGCCGTGGAACTTGCCTTCCATGTACTGGCCATCGTATTTCTTTCCGTCAGCAAAGACTTCCGAGCCCTTGCCATGAAATTCGCCGTTGGAGAATTCGCCTTCGTAGGAGCGTCCGTCCGGGTAGGTGAGGGCGCCCTGGCCGTGGAATTCATCATTCCGAAAGCCGCCAACGTACAGCATGCCATCGGCGGTGGTCAGGGAACCATGGCCATTCATACGGCCCTGCTCCCAGTTTCCGGTCAATATGTCGCCGTTGGCCAGGGTAAGCGTGCCCTTGCCGTGGAACTGATCGTTCTGGAACTGGCCGGTATAAGTCGTGCCGTCTGCGGAGCGCCAGCGCCCCTCACCGTGCCGTTCGCCCTGTTTCCAGTCGCCCTCGTAGCGGCTTCCATCGGAGTACCACGCGGTACCGGAACCATCAAACTCGGCGTCCACGAAGTGGCCTTCATAACGCAGGCCGGAGCTATCTTCCCAGGTGCCATCACCAGTGGTGATGCCGCCGCGCCATTCACCATTCCTGTAGTTTACGGTGGTGAAGGCTTCCAGTTTGCCGACCAGCGTGAGTTCGTCGCCGGCTTCCAGTGCCACTGAATTGCTCCAGGACTGGTATCCGGGCTTTTCGATGGTGATGTCATAGAGGCCGGGGTCCAGCTCCAGGTCCAGGCGGGTGGCGCCATAGGATTTACCGTTGATCGTAACCTGATCGCCCACCACGTTGGAGCGTAACACCAGGGTGCCGGTTTTCGGAGGCTCGGGCGCGGGTTTCGTCTCCGGCACGTCGCGTTGGGAACGCATAGCCGAAACTGGTTCGGCCATGGCCAGCATTTCCGGGTTTTCGGGCATTGGTTCAACGGTGAACGGTTCGCTGTTTGCTGCTGTTTCGGCTTGTTCGCCGGTGGCCGGAAGCGCGTTGTCGACGGGCTGCGGCGTCTCCGGAGTGTCTGCCAATGGTGTCTCGCGGGTATCAGCAAACAGCGGCTCTTCAGCCACAGGTGCGGGTGTTTCGGCTTCAATCCGGGTTGTGGGTGTTTTCGCGGCTGAGGTTTCCGGCGCGGTGGCATGCTCCACGGTTTGCGCCAGAGCCGGAGCTGTGGTGTCGGTGGTATCCAGATCCTTGCGAACCGATGCGAATCCGGCAGTAACCAGAAGCATGAGCGCAAGTGCATTGATGAACAGCAGCGGCCTGAAATCGACCATGACAAAACCTCTTGATCCAAGTGTTCCGGATGCTTTGTTATGGGTTCATCTTAACCACTGTCTGCAACGTTATGTAACAGAAAGTGTCTGAACTTGATCAGAATGCCGGTCGTATCACATTTTGTCCGGAAGCCGATCATGGTTAAGTTGCTCCCAGGACTTCATGTAAACATCGGCTTCATATTGATAGGGAGACCGGAACGGGGTCAGAACAAAATCGAATATCAGGAAAAAGGAGCCGATCGACAGCCAGGCGATCGTCAGGGTGCTGATGGTCGTGGCCTGTTCCTCCGGATTCGAGTTGACGAACCCCTGCAGCATCGGGATCAGGTCACCGGCCATGACTACCGGGTTGAAGCTGGCCAGGACAAAGGGCAGCCAGAAGGCAATGAAGATGGGGAAGAAGCCGTAAGACCACAGCACACGCCGTAACAGGTAGATAGCAACTTCCCGCCAGAATCGCTGTCGAATCTCGGGAACTTTGCGGATTCGCTCGAGATACTGGCGCCGTTCGGCCCACCAGGCGGCAACTTCAGGGGCGTCGATGTGGGATTTGTCTGGGCTGTGGTCTGTCATGGATTGGCAGGCTACCTTGTTGAGTCCGTTCCGTGCATGATATCCGATACTACGTGTTACCCTGTAATTCTCCAATTGTTCTATACACAGGATTTTTTAATGGCTGCAGTGACTGACAACGCAATCCATCCGGCTTTTGAGAAACTTCGCAGTCACCGGATCGGCACCCTGAACCTTGAGGTTGAGGAGTATCGCCATAAAAAGACCGGTGCACGCCATCTTCACCTGGCGGCGGATAACGACGAGAACGTATTCTTCGTTGCTTTGCGAACGTTCCCGATGGATTCGACCGGTGTCGCCCACATCCTGGAGCATACCGCCCTGTGCGGCAGTGAGCGTTACCCGGTGCGTGATCCGTTCTTTATGATGATTCGCCGCTCCCTGAACACTTTCATGAATGCGTTCACCAGCAGCGACTGGACCGCTTATCCCTTTGCCAGCATGAACCGAAAGGACTTCGACAATCTGCTGTCGGTATACCTGGATTCCGTGTTCTTCTCCAAGCTGGACCCGCTGGATTTTGCACAGGAAGGTCATCGCCTGGAATTTGACAAGCCGGATGACCCATCCAGCGACCTGGTCTACCGGGGTGTGGTCTACAACGAGATGAAAGGGGCGATGAGTGCACCTACCTCCCAGCTCTGGCAGAACCTGACCAGCCATCTGTTCCCGACCACCACTTATCACTACAACAGCGGCGGCGAGCCGGATCATATTGTCGATCTGAGTTATGACGACCTGGTGAAGTTCTATCGCCACCACTATCACCCGAGTAACGCGATTTTTGCGACCTACGGCAATATCCCGGCCCGGGAGCACCACGAGAAGTTTGAAGAGCTGGCGCTGAAACGGTTCGATCGGCTGGATATTGAACTGCCGGTGAAAGACGAGAAGCGCATGTTCGCGCCGGTCCGGGTAGAGCAGGGCTATGCGGTAAATGAAGGAGAGGGCACCGACAACAAGACCCACATTGTGATGGGGTGGTTGTTGGGCCACAGCTTCGACCTGCAGGAAAATCTTGAAGGCCAGTTATTGTCTGCCGTCTTGCTGGAAAACAGCGCATCGCCGTTGATGCGGGCGCTGGAAACCACAGACCTGGGCCATGCGCCGTCTCCCATGTGCGGGCTGGAGGATTCCAACCGGGAAATGACCTTCGTTTGCGGTATTGAGGGCAGCGAGCCGGAGCGCCGGGCGGATCTGGAACAGCTGATTGAGTCTACGCTGCAGAAGGTGGTGGATGACGGTGTCAGCCAGGAGCGCCTCGAGGCCATCCTGCATCAGCTGGAACTGCACCAGCGGGAGATTGCCGGAGACCAGTTCCCCTACGGCTTGCAACTGATCATGAGCGCGATTGCCCCCATGGTTCATGGTGGTGATCCGGTGGAACTGCTGGATCTCGAGCCGGTATTGGCCACATTGAGGGAAAAGATCAAGGATCCCGAGTATGTGCCCGGGCTGATCCGGCGCAAGTTGCTGGAGAACCCGCACCGGGTAACCCTGACCTTGCGCCCGGATGAAAAACTCGAAGGCCGTCGTCAGCAGGCCATCAAGGAAGCCCTTGCCCGGCGCAAGGCGGAGCTGTCCGACGATGATATCAGCCATATTGTGCAGCGTGCTCAGGCACTGGAAGAGCGCCAGATGCGCAAGGATGATGATTCCATACTGCCCAAGGTTGGGCTGGATGATGTGCCGCTGCAGATGCCGGAGCCGGAGGGACGGTACGATGCCGAAACCGGTGCGACCGTTTATTCCCGAGGCACTAATGGCCTGGTGTATCAGCAGGTGGTGCTACCGCTGCCGGCTCTGAGCAAAGACGAACTGTTGCTGTTGCCTTATTACACCACTCTGATTTCCGAAGTGGGGTGTGGAGAGCTGGATTACTTGCAAATGCAGGATCGTATTTCTGCGGAATCTGGCGGCATCGGCGCTTCTTTTACTGCCAAGGGGCAGATTGATGATGTTCAGGCTATGACCGGCTATCTGATTTTCAGTGGCAAGGCGCTGAGCCGCAACAGCAAAGCGCTGACCCGCCTGCTGAAGGATGTCTACACCGGGGCCCGTTTTGACGAAAAAGAGCGTGTTCGTGAGATCATTGCCCAGATCCGGGCTCGCCGTGAGCAGGCGGTGACGGGCAGCGGGCATGCCCTGGCCATGGGCGCAGCGGCTCAGGGCGTCAGTTCCGGTGCCTGGTTGTCGTACCGTCTGGGTGGTCTGGCTGGAATTCGTGGTACCAAGGAGCTTGATCAGCAGCTCAAAGATGAAGCCGGCCTGGCCGATTTCTGTGGCAAGCTGGCCGCGCTGCACAACCGTATTCGCAGCCAGAACCGGCAGTTCCTGCTGATTGGTGAGGACGAGCAGTTGGCGCCCATGCTGGATGAATTAGGTACCTGCTGGAACGGTGTGGCTGCAGAGGGCGAGGGCGACTGGTCCATGGAGCCGGTCAGCTATAACACTCGGGAGGCCTGGCTGACTTCTACCCAGGTCAACTTCTGCGCCAAAGCCTACCCAACGGTTGCCGTGGATCATCCGGACGCAGCTGCGCTGACGGTGCTGGGTGGATTCCTCCGGAACGGTTACCTGCATCGGGCCATTCGCGAAAAAGGCGGAGCCTACGGTGGCGGTGCTGGCCAGGACAGCGTGAATGGTGTTTTCCGGTTCTTCTCCTATCGGGATCCCCGCCTTGCGGAAACCCTCGACGACTTCGATGCAGCGCTGAACTGGCTGCACGGGGAAACGCATGAGCATCAGGCTCTGGAAGAGGCCATTCTGGGTGTGATCGGCCAACTCGACCGGCCCCGCTCGCCAGCCGGAGCGGCTCGCCATGCTTACCACAACAAGCTGTTCGGGCGTACCCCGGAGCAGCGTGCCCGTTTCCGTGAGCGGGTTCTTGGTGTCACTCTGGACGAGCTTCAGCGCGTGGCCAGGACCTGGCTTGCGCCTGAAAAGGCCAATGTGGCCGTGGTGACAAGCCCGGACAACCGTGCGGTTGTGGAAGGGCTTGGCATGGATATTCAGGAACTCTGATCAGACCGGCAGAGGGCCACTGGCTCTCTGCCTGGTTTCCCGCCTCAGCGGTGCCGCTTCAGGCCCGTTGTCACCATGATTCTCGTCGAGATTTCCTCAACGGAATACGCCGTGGTATTCAGATAGGGAATCCGCTCCCGCTTGTACATCAACTCGATTTCTTCAATCTCGTGCATGCATTGCTGCAGCGACGAGTAGCGGGAGTTTGGCCGGCGCTCGTTACGGATGGTGGCAAGGCGTTCCGGTTCGATGGTCAGGCCAAACAGTTTTTCTTTGTGGGGCCGGAGCGCTGCGGGCATCTTCTGGTCGTCCAGGTCTTCTTCGGTAATCGGATAGTTGGCGGCCTTGATGCCGTACTGCAGAGCCAGGTACAGGCAGGTGGGCGTTTTACCGCTGCGGGAGGCTCCGATCAGTATCAGGTCAGCCTCGTCGTAATGCCGGGTGCGGGCGCCATCGTCATTATCCAGGGCAAAGTTGACTGCGTGGATTCGGCGCTCGTAGCTGCCTGCGTTATTGATGGAGTGGGATTTGCCCACGGTGTAGGAGGAAGACGAGTTAAGTTCCTGCTCCAGGGGGTTCAGGAAGGTCCCGAATATATCCACCATAAAGCCGTCGGCCCGGCTGATGATTTCCCGGATACTGCCATTAACGATGGTGTCGAACACCAGCGGCCGTTCACCGTCGATTTCCGACGCTTTGTTGATGCGGCTGACAAGATCCCGGGCCTTCTCCTCATCGTCGATATAGGGCACGGTAACCCGCTCAAACTCGATTTTTTCAAACTGCGCCAAAAGGGCATGGCCGAGCGCTTCTGCCGTAAGGCCAGTGCCATCAGAGATAAAAAACGCCGTTCTTTTCATGGTCGTATCCGGTCTGGTTTGAACTTGTTCCCGGGAGTCTTTGGTTGCCTCCCTAGGTAATTTCCGCAGCTTACAGTATCATACACGCCAGATTCGAGACTCCGCGCTACACAGACTCAAGGGAGACACGCTTTGGAAGATTACATTATCTGGTTTGACCACCTGGGAATGTCCGACGTAGACCGGGTTGGAGGCAAGAATGCTTCCCTCGGTGAAATGATCAGTAATCTCGCCAATGCTGGTGTTACCGTCCCTGGCGGTTTCGCTACCACTGCTCATGCTTACCGTGAATTCCTGGCCACCGACGGCCTGAAAGACCGCATTGACGAAGCCCTGGATGCCCTGGATGTCAACGACGTTAACGAACTGGCGCGGGTTGGCTCCCAGATTCGCCAGTGGGTAATCGACACCGCGTTTCCGGAAGTGCTGGATAACGCCTTGAAAGAAGCTTATGCCAAGCTTCAGGCCGGTAATGACCAGATGGCTGTCGCGGTGCGTTCCTCCGCCACCGCGGAGGACCTTCCTGATGCCTCTTTCGCCGGCCAGCAGGAAACCTTCCTGAACGTGGTGGGCCTGGAGCAGGTTCGTACCTCGGTGAAAGAGGTGTTTGCCTCGCTGTTCAATGACCGGGCGATCTCCTATCGCGTGCACCATGGTTTTGATCACAAGCTGGTAGCGTTGTCTGCCGGTATCCAGAAGATGGTTCGCAGTGAAACCGCTTCCAGCGGTGTTATGTTCACCCTGGATACCGAGTCCGGTTTCCGCGATGTCGTGTTTATTACCTCCTCATACGGCCTCGGTGAAACCGTGGTGCAGGGTGCCGTGAACCCTGACGAATTCTACGTACACAAGCCGACCCTGGAAGCCGGACGTCCGTCGGTATTGCGCCGTAACCTCGGCAGCAAGGCCATCAAGATGGTTTACCATTCCGAACCGGGTGAAGGTAAGTTTGTTGAAACCGTGAAGGTAGAGCAGGAAGACCGTAATCGTTTTTCCATCACCGATGCGGAAGTGGAAGAACTGGCCAAGCAGGCCATGATTATTGAAAAGCATTACCAGCGCCCGATGGACATTGAGTGGGCCAAAGATGGTGATGACGGCAAGATCTACATCGTTCAGGCCCGGCCGGAAACGGTCAAGAGTCGTGCAGCTGCCAATGTGATGGAACGTTACCTGCTGAAGGAAACCGGCAAAGTACTGGTGGAAGGTCGCAGTATCGGCCACAAGATCGGCAGTGGCCCGGTGAAGATCATCACCAGCATTAACGAAATGGACCGGGTACAGGCCGGCGACGTGCTCGTCACCGATATGACCGACCCGGACTGGGAGCCGGTGATGAAGCGGGCTTCGGCCATTGTTACCGACCGTGGCGGCCGTACCTGCCACGCCGCCATTATTGCCCGGGAGTTGGGTATTCCGGCGGTTGTGGGCTGTGGCGATGCCACCGAGGTGCTCAAGGACGGTCAGGACGTGACCGTCTCCTGCGCCGAAGGTGACACCGGTATGATCTACGAGGGTGCTCTGGACTTCGAGCTGCGTGAGAATACCGTGGACTCCATGCCCAACATTCCGTTCAAGATTATGATGAACGTGGGTAACCCGGACCGCGCCTTTGACTTCCAGGCGCTGCCCAATGAAGGTGTGGGCCTGGCCCGCCTTGAGTTCATCATTAACCGGATGATCGGCGTGCACCCGAAAGCGCTGTTGAACTTCGATGGCCTGCCCCGTGACATCAAACAGACCGTGGAAAAGCGCATTTCCGGCTATGCCTCACCGGTGGATTTCTACGTGGACAAGCTGGTGGAAGGTATTTCCACCCTGGCAGCGGCGTTCGCTCCCAAGAAAGTGATTGTGCGTTTGTCCGACTTCAAATCCAATGAGTACGCCAATCTGATTGGCGGCACTCTGTACGAGCCGGACGAAGAGAACCCGATGCTGGGCTTCCGTGGTGCGTCGCGCTATATCTCCGATACCTTCCGCGACTGTTTCGAGCTTGAGTGTCGGGCTCTGAAGAAAGTCCGCAATGAAATGGGCCTGACCAACGTTGAAGTGATGGTGCCGTTCGTACGGACTGTCGGCGAAGCTGAGCAGGTGGTGAATCTGCTGGCGGAAAACGGCCTGAAGCGTGGTGAGAACGGCCTGCGGGTCATCATGATGTGTGAACTGCCAGCCAATGCCATTCTGGCGGAGCAGTTCCTGGAGCACTTTGATGGCTTCTCCATTGGTTCCAACGATCTGACTCAGCTGACGCTCGGTCTGGACCGGGATTCCGGCATTATTGCCCACCTGTTCGATGAGCGTAACGATGCGGTGAAGGCGCTCTTGTCCAACGCGATCCAGGCCTGCAAGAAAACCGGTAAGTATATCGGCATCTGTGGTCAGGGCCCGTCAGATCATCCGGATCTGGCCAAGTGGCTGATGGATGAGGGCATTGATACTGTGTCTCTGAACCCGGATTCGGTACTCGATACCTGGTTCTTCCTGGCCGACGAGAAGATCGACTGATCACCAACACTTGGGAAAAGGAGAGTGACAACGTGAGCAAGATTATTACTCCGGATCTGTGTGACGAATTTCCGGAAGTGCAGGTGGTCGAACCTGGCTTCAACAATTACGGTGGCGTGCGCCAGTTCGGCGGTGAGATCGTGACCGTGAAGTGTTTTGAAGACAACTCAGTGGTGAAAGAGCAGGTTGGTCTGCCCGGTAACGGCCGCGTGATGGTGGTTGACGGTGGCGCGTCCAGGCGCAATGCCCTGCTGGGGGATATGCTGGCCGAGAAAGCCGCGGAAAACGGCTGGGCTGGCCTGATCATCTATGGCTGCATCCGTGATGTAGATGAGATTGGACAGACTAATCTGGGCGTTCAGGCTCTGGGTACCGTACCGCGCAAGACTGAAAAGCGTGGTATCGGTGATCTGAATATCCCGGTGACATTCCACGGTGTGACGTTCAAGCCCGGGCAGTACGTGTATGCCGATAACAATGGCATCATCGTCTCCGAGAAGCCGCTGGTTTAAGCCGCGGCCTCGGCACAGACAAAAACGGCGGCCTTTGGAGGCTGTGTGAAAACAGCCT
>NZ_AXBW01000015.1:0-212077 GCF_000475355.1 Marinobacter sp. C1S70
GTTGAAGTCACGGATTCAGGACTGTGACACCGTGTTCAGAATTTTGTAGTAAAAGTGCCACAATTACCGACAGGATTCTTGCTGTTCACTTTTTAAACAGCTAAACTTTCAATCGTTTATGCGTTTTTCTGGAAGGCGTTTATGGGAAAGGCAACTTCTTTTCAAACCACACATGCCAGAAGAGTGAACATGAAACCTCTTGCCGCCAAACCCAATCTGCGAAACCAGCAGCGGGTGGACGTTTCAACCGACATTACCATCGAAAAGCCGGATGGCTGCTGCCTTACCTGCCAGGTATCCAACCTGTCCCGCTCAGGCGTGATGCTCTCCTGTGATCAGGACACCGTCAAACAGCTGGTTCCGGGCCTGAAAACACCGGCCCCCGGCCACTGGATCGAAGTCAAAACCCGTTTTTCGGTGCCCGTCATTGCAAACCAGCCGGTCACGGTGCTTGCCGATGGGAACATCGTACACATGCGTCGCATTGCCCGAGACGAGTTCCAGATTGGTATCCAGTTCTGTGAATTCGAAGGTAACGGCTTTGACTATGTCGATCGTTACGTTGCCAAATTGCTTTCGGACGCACGTAATCCCTCCAGCGAAGCTCACTGAAGGAAGCCAGTGGCGACGTCGCTGGCGTTTACACCCGCCTCCAGACACCGGCGAAGGCTATATTATTAGAACCTGAAATTCTTACAGCACTCCTTCTTATACCCTAAGCTGCTCTGATATAGTTGTTCATCTAAATAACAGCCATTACTTCGCCCTCCATGGCAACGGATGAACATGACCACATATAACCTCACCCATCTCAAACAGCTGGAAGCCGAAAGCATCCACATCATTCGGGAAGTGGCCGCCGAGTTCGACAACCCGGTCATGCTCTACTCCATCGGTAAAGATTCTGCCGTGATGCTGCATCTTGCCCTGAAAGCCTTCTACCCGGGCAAGCCACCGTTCCCGTTGCTTCACGTGGATACCACCTGGAAGTTCCGGGACATGATCTCGTTCCGGGATAATGTAGCGGAGAAGTTCGGGCTAGACCTGATCGTGCACATCAATGAAGAAGGCGTGAAGCAAGGCGTCGGCCCCTTTACTCATGGCAGCGCCAAGCACACGGACATCATGAAAACCCAATCCCTGAAGCAGGCCCTGAACAAGTACAAGTTCGACGCCGCCTTCGGGGGCGCCCGCCGGGACGAAGAAAAATCACGCGCCAAGGAGCGGGTATATTCCTTCCGTGACGAACACCACCGCTGGGACCCGAAGAACCAGCGCCCGGAGCTCTGGAATATTTACAACGGCAAAGTCAACAAGGGCGAAAGCATCCGGGTCTTCCCGCTGTCCAACTGGACTGAGCTGGACATCTGGCAATACATCTACCTTGAAAACATTGACATCGTTCCCCTCTATTACGCAGCGGTGCGGCCCGTGGTAGAGCGCGATGGCACCCTGATCATGGTGGACGACGACCGCATGCCCCTGAAAGAAGGTGAAAAGCCGATGATGAAATCGGTACGCTTCCGCACCCTGGGCTGCTATCCGCTGACCGGCGCCATTGAATCCGAGGCCAACACCCTGCCCGACATCATTCAGGAAATGCTGCTGGCCACCAGCTCAGAGCGGCAAGGCCGGGTGATCGACCACGACTCAGCGGGCTCCATGGAACAGAAAAAGCGGGAAGGGTATTTCTAACATGTCACACCAGTCTGATCTGATCGCAGAAGATATTCAGGCTTACCTGAAGCAACACGAGAACAAGGAACTCCTGCGCCTGCTCACCTGCGGCAGCGTGGATGACGGCAAGAGCACGCTGATTGGCCGGCTGTTGCATGACACCAAGATGATCTATGAAGATCACATGGCCAGCCTGAAAACTGACAGCGCAAAAATGGGCACCACCGGCGAAAAACTGGACCTGGCACTGCTGGTGGATGGCCTTCAGGCCGAGCGGGAACAGGGCATCACCATTGATGTCGCCTACCGTTATTTCAGCACCGACAAGCGCAAGTTCATCATCGCGGACACCCCGGGCCATGAGCAGTACACCCGCAACATGGCCACCGGCGCATCCACTGCGCAACTGGCCATCCTGATGATTGATGCCCGCCACGGCGTACTCACCCAGACCCGCCGGCATTCCTACATTGCTTCGCTGCTGGGCATCCGGCACATCGTGGTCGCCGTGAACAAAATGGATCTAGTGGACTTCAGCGAAGAGCGCTTCAATGAAATCCGCGACGACTACCTGGCCTTCGCCTCACGACTGGGCCTCAAGGATATCCGATTTGTTCCCATCTCGGCGCTGGACGGAGACAACGTCGTCAACAAGAGCAAGAACACCCCCTGGTTTACCGGCCAGCCGCTGATGGAAATTCTGGAAACGGTGGAGGTGTCCCGTGACAAGAACCTGGAGCATTTCCGCTTCCCGGTGCAGTACGTGACCCGTCCGAACCTGAACTTCCGCGGCTTCTGCGGCACCATCGCCTCAGGCGTGATTCGCCCCGGCGATGAAGTGATGGCCCTGCCCTCACGCCGTACCAGCAAAGTGAAGGAAGTCGTGACCTTCGACGGCAACCTGGACGAAGCCTACATCGACCAGGCGGTTACCCTGACCCTGGAAGACGAGATCGACATCAGCCGTGGCGACATGCTGGTGAAAGTGGAGGACGAACCGGAAGTCCACAACCGCTTCAATGCCAACATTGTCTGGATGACCGACGCACCGCTGGAAACCGGCCGGCTGTATGACATCAAGCTGGGCCCCACCTTTACTTCCGGTACCGTGAAGAAAATCCACCATCAGACCGATGTAAACACTCTGGATCAGCAAGCCAATCCCAGCCAACTGGCCCTGAACGAGATCGGCCTGTGCGAACTGACCCTGAACCAACCGGTCGCGTTTGACGCCTATCAGCGTAACCACGCCACCGGCAGCTTCATCGTCATTGACCGCCTGACCAACGTAACCATCGGGGCGGGCATGATCGCTGGCCTGGCCGATGGTCTGGAATCCCTGGACCCGGTCACCGCCGAAGAACGCGAACGACGCCTGGCCCAGAAACCGGCCATCATCGCCTGTAACGGCAAACATGGCCCAGAACTGGCGCTGGCCGTTGAGCGAGCTCTGTTCGATCAGGGCAAGACCGCCGTCGTGGTATCCGAAGAAAATGCGGGCGACGCCGACGAGCGCCGTCGGGTAGCGCAGTTGCTGACCGCTCACGGGCTCGTAGCCATTGCCGTGAACCTGGGTTCGGATATTGCCAACGCCAGTGCCAACGCAGAGAACGAAGCTGACATTCCCGGCGCCGTCTCGACACTGGTCCAGGAACTGATTCGCAGCAAGCGAATCTGATTTCCATACCCGCCTATTGAGAACCCCGGCCCGAACCAAGACCTCGGGACCGGGGTTTCTTTCTCTGCCAACCGTGGCACAATCACGCTCCGCCAAGCCGACCGAATCTGACAGGAGCTGACCCATGGCCATCAAACACCTGCGCACCGCCTTCGCAAGCCAATACCAGCCGGGCCAACCTGCCCGCCTCGTAGCCGGCGAGGCCCTGCAGGAACCGGGCGGCGACTACGAAGCCCTGCACAAGCAGATGAAGCGCCTGTTCAACAGCAAACCCGGCAAGAAATACGGCCGCTTCTCGGAGGACATCGGCGAATGCCCCTTCAGCGCCTGGCTCAAAGACTACCTGGAAGACAAACAGACCTTCGCGGCCATGACCGACCGTCTTTTCGGCCAGTGGCAGGAACTGCTGACCGGCAGCCAGGAAGAATTCGACGGCCACCTGATGATCGTACACGACGCCCTGGCCGATGCCGATGTGGTGTACCTGTTTATCCTGGAAACCGACAGCGCCATGCGCTTCGACGGCAGCCAGAAACTGGAGGCCACCGACGTACTCAGCCTGTCGCGCCTGAACCTGGCCGTGCGAATTGAACTGGACGACTGGCGCAACGCCAACGGCAGCGAAAACTACATGACCCTGATCCACGGCCGCGGCACCGGCGACCCCGGCGAGCTGTTCATCCGCCTGTGCGCCTTCACCAACAGCGTGGACGTGGAAAAGGAAACCATGACCTTCCTGGACGCAGTGGAAGCATTCGCCAAAATCAGCGAACCGGAAAAAGCCGGCGAAGTGCGCGCCAAGGCCTACGAATTCTGCAAAGACCAGCACGCCCTGGGCGAACCCGTGGAAATCGAAGCTCTGTCGAATTACCTGGACGAAAGCCAGCCCCAGCGCTTCAAGGAATTCGCCAGCCAGAACGCCGAACTACCGGAAACCGGCGTACTGCACCCGGACCACCGCAAGGTCAAAAAGCTCGTGCGTATTGCCGGCTCAGGCGGCGGCATGAGCCTGTCATTCTCATCCGACCTGGTCAACCAGGCGGTGTACTACGACCGTGACAAAGACGCCCTCACCATCACCCGCCTGCCCAAGGCACTGCGAGAACAACTGCAACGGTACCTGGAAGCCCGCGAGGACTGATCCAAGCTCAGTCCTCTGCTACATTTTCCGGCTGATCGTCCCACCGGGGGCGATTGGCCCTGAGCTTCCTGACCTCCTGCATCCAGCCCACCCCATCGATCAACTCCCCGGTTTCGTGATCAATGGGCGGATACGGCAGGTTACGATCGTCGCAATACCGCTTCACCGTTGGCTGACACCAACAGAACAGCAGACGGTTGTACTCCTCATCCGGCATCCGCCGCTGATCAAACATCCCCGCCAGCTTCCGCTGACGCTGGGCTTCGGAAAGGATAATCGAGCAGGCTGAAGACACATTCAGCGATTCCACCATTCCCATCATCGGAATCACAATATGCTCATCCGCCTGCTCGGCGGTCACCGGGTTCACACCGTCCACTTCGTTACCCATGATAATCGTGCACGGCACGGTGTAATCCACCTCCCGAAAATCCACCGCCCGGTCTGACAATTGCGCCGCATACAGCTTGTGCCCCTGGGCCTTCAGCTCCGTTACCGCGTTATCCATGGTCGGATGGGTATGCGTTGTTACCCAATGAAAGCTGCCACCGGCTGTCTTACGAAATGCCCGAAAACCCTCCTTGGGCCAGACCACGTGCATATTGGCCAGGCCGAAGGCATCGCAGGACCGAATAATGGCCGACAGGTTTCTGGGTTTGTGCACCTGATCCGTCAGCACCCGCAGGTCGGGTTGACGGGTGTTGAGGACTTGCTTGATTCGGGCGAGGCGTTCGGGAGTCATAAGTAAATTGGCTAGCGATGATTTTCCGGCTCCCACAAACCAACAATCAAGCTTGTAGAATCCAGTACAGGTGTCTGGGAAGGGTTTTGGGGTGGGCTTTCCAAAAATTTCGAAGGCCATGGATGGCCTGAGAGAAGCGCACATGGATGTGCTCGTAGCGGTTTTTGGAAAGCCCACCCCAAAAGCCTTCATGCACATAAGCGGCGAATAATAGCACAGAGCCAAATGAGGAATACCGAGACAACGGTGGTTGAAGATTAAGCACCCCGGTATAATACGCAGTCCATTTTTGCCAGCGCCCCACTCCACCCCGGCGCCAACACACCAAACTACGTGAGACCCATGGCCAAGAAGCTGTACATCAAAACCCACGGCTGCCAAATGAACGAGTACGACTCTGCCCGCATGGCAGACCTGCTCAAAACCGGCGAAGCGGTCGAAGTCACCGACAACGCCGATGACGCCGACATCCTGCTGCTGAACACCTGCTCCATCCGCGAAAAAGCCCAGGAGAAAGTGTTTCACCAGCTTGGCCGCTGGAAAAGTCTCAAAACCAAAAAACCCGACCTGATCATCGGCGTCGGCGGCTGCGTCGCCAGCCAGGAAGGCCAGGCCATCATCGACCGCGCGCCCTACGTGGATATGGTATTTGGCCCGCAAACCCTGCATCGCCTGCCCGACATGATCACCGAGGTACGCACCAAAGGTAATGGCGTTGGCGTGGTCGATGTCAGCTTCCCGGAGATCGAAAAATTCGACAATTTGCCTGAACCCGGCGCCGACGGCCCCTCTGCGTTTGTCTCCATCATGGAAGGCTGCAGCAAATACTGCACCTTCTGCGTGGTGCCCTACACCCGTGGCGAGGAAGTCAGCCGCCCGGTGGACGACGTCATCGCCGAAGTGGCCCATCTGGCTACCCAGGGAGTGCGGGAGGTGAATCTGCTTGGCCAGAACGTGAACGCTTACCGTGGCGAAACCCACGACGGCGACCAGATGGACCTTGCAGAACTGATCGAAGTCATCGCCACCATCGACGGCATTGACCGCATCCGCTACACCACCTCTCACCCGGTGGAATTCAGCGATGCGCTGATTGAAGTCTACGAGCGGGTTCCCGAACTGGTCAGCCACCTGCACCTGCCGGTACAGAGCGGATCTGATCGCATCCTCGCGGCAATGAAGCGAGGCCACACGGCGCTGGAGTACAAATCCAAGCTTCGCCGCCTGCGCAAGATCCGCCCGGACATCAGCTTTTCTTCGGATTTCATCATCGGCTTCCCGGGTGAAACCGACAAGGATTTCGAGGACACCATGAAGCTGATTAACGACATCGGCTTCGACATGTCCTTCAGTTTCATCTATAGCGCCCGCCCGGGTACACCGGCGTCTGACTTGCCGGACGATACGCCGATGGAGGTGAAGAAGCAGCGGTTGAGCATTCTTCAGGATCGCCTGAATCAGAATGTGATGGATATCAGCCGGAAGATGGTGGGTTCTACTCAGCGTATTCTGGTGACTGGTTTGTCCAAGAAGGATCCGGGCGAGTATGCGGGACGTACGGAGAACAACCGTATTGTGAATTTCCGCCACGAGAATCCTGAGGTGGTTGGTCATTTCATCGACGTAGAAATCGTCGAGGCCTACCCGAACTCTCTTCGTGGTGTGCCGGTTAGTTCCGAGTTGTTTTAGGCTTCGGCACCCATGTGTTCTTTGTGTGGCGTTGGGAGGCGGGCTGGATAAGCCTCCCAAAAACCGCTACGAGCACCCGCAAGCGGGTCCGGCCAGCAATCATAGATTGCTGTCGTTCGGCGGCGCATGAAGCTTCGCTTCATAAACGCTTGCCTCACCCATGTGCGATTCTCTACGGCCATCCATGGCCTCCGACATTTTTGGGAGGCTGATCCAGCCCGCCTCCGCGTATCATGCAGTAGCATGCCAGTAATACCTGGACAGGCTTTCAAATTATTCCAGAGCGCAGAGAAAACCGACGCCGCTGAAATGTTCCTCCGCTTGTTTTTTCCTTTCGAGCCTGCACATAGTCAGAAAGGACGGTGCGTGGTTATGCTTCCACAGACTGTTGAGGGCCAGGGACGGCCCGAAACAAGCGCACAGGGATGTGCTCGTAGCGTGTCTGTGGAAGCATAACCACGCATCGGCCATACTCCACCCATAGAAATGCTGACTCCCAACCAGGGGAGTCCAACGAAACGGAGCAAGATTGAACACTCACGATACCAGACAATTTGACCTGCACCCGGTGGACCAGCGCCGCCTGGCGACCTTGTGCGGACAGTTTGATGAACACCTGAAGATGATCGAACAGCGCCTGCAAGTGAAAGTCGGCCGGCGCGGGCATCACTTTCGGGTGGAAGGCAGCACTGAAAACGTAGCGGCGGCAACCGAGGTTATCCGGCATCTGTACCGGGAAACCGAGGCCAGTGATGACATACCGCCCGATACCGTGCACCTGTTCATCCGCGAAACCGGCCTGGAACGGCTGCCGGATGATGTGCCTTACGATGAAGGCCAGGTCACTGTTATCAAGACACCCAAGCTGACCGCCAAACCCCGTGGCAGGAATCAGCAGAAGTATGTGCATAACATTCGCACCCACGACATCAACTTCGGCATCGGGCCCGCGGGTACCGGTAAGACGTGGTTGGCCGTGGCTTGTGCTGTCGAGGCTCTGAAAGACGAGCAGGTGAAGCGTATTCTGCTGGTTCGGCCGGCCGTGGAAGCCGGCGAGAAGCTGGGCTTTCTGCCGGGCGATCTGGCCCAGAAGGTGGACCCGTACCTGCGCCCGCTCTACGACGCTCTCTACGAAATGCTGGGATTTGATCAGGTCACCCGCCTGATCGAGAAAAGTGTGATCGAGATTGCCCCCCTGGCATTCATGCGCGGCCGTACCCTGAACAACTCGTTTATTATTCTGGACGAAAGCCAGAATACCACCCGGGAGCAGATGAAGATGTTCCTGACCCGGATAGGCTTTGGCTCTACCGCGGTCATTACCGGCGATACCACCCAGGTGGACCTGCCCCGCGGACAGAATTCCGGGCTGATTCATGCCGCCAGCGTGTTGAGCAAGGTCCCGGGTATTGGTTTTACCCGTTTCGACGCCAAGGATGTGGTGCGTCACCCCCTGGTTCAACGCATTGTTGAAGCCTACGATTCTTTCAACGACGGGAGTGCCACAGGCCAATGAGCAAGGTAACTGTGGACCTTCAGATGGCCTTTGACGGCACGGGCGTACCTACCGAGGCGTTGTTTGAAGCCTGGGCAGAGGCGGCGTGGCAGGATGAGAATCCAACCGAAGTTACCATCCGTATTGTCGATAACGACGAAAGCCGTGAGCTGAATCACCAGTACCGGGGCAAGGACAAGCCTACCAATGTTTTGTCCTTCCCATTTGAAGCACCAGCGGGTATAACGGTGCCATTGGCCGGAGATCTCGTGATTTGCGCGCCAGTTGTTGAACAGGAAGCGCGGGAGCAGAGCAAAGACGCTGTCGCCCACTGGGCCCATATGGTGGTGCACGGTATGTTGCATCTCCAGGGCTACGATCATATTGAAGATAATGAAGCCGAGGTCATGGAAGCCCTCGAGATCCGGCTGCTGGCGCAGCTCGGATTTGCTAACCCTTACGAAGCAGAGGAAACGGAACCAGACTCATGAGCGACGATCAGTCGAGTCGCAGTCAGGGCAACAAGTCCTGGCTGGAGCGTATATCACAGGCCTTTTCCAGCGGGCCTGAGTCCGTAGAGGACGTGCTGGAAATCCTGCGGGATGCTGAATCCCAGAGCATTATTGATGCTGACTCCATGAGCATCATTGAAGGCGCCATGCAGGTGATCGACATGCGAGTGGACGAGATCATGATCCCCCGCTCCCAGATGATCACCGTAAAGGCATCTCAGGAACCCAAAGAGTTCCTGCCCGAGATTATGTCTTCCGCCCATAGCCGCTTTCCGGTCATCGGCGAGAGCCAGGATGACGTCATCGGGGTACTGCTGGCGAAAGACCTGCTTCCTCTTGCCCTCAACAACGATCTGAACTGGAACCGCATCCGCGAAATCCTGCGGCCGCCCACCTTTGTTCCCGAAAGCAAGCGTTTGAACCAGCTGCTCAAGGAGTTCAAGGAAAATCGTAATCACATGGCGATTGTGGTGGATGAGTACGGCGGAACCGCTGGCCTTATCACCATCGAAGACGTGCTGGAACAGATCGTCGGTGAAATCGAAGACGAACATGACTTCGATGAGGAGACCCATATCAAGGCCCGGGGCGACGGGACCTTTGCGGTGAAGGCCGTGACGCCCATCGATGATTTCAACGAATTCTTCGAGACAGACATGGATGAAGAAGAGTTCGATACCATTGGCGGCCTGGTACTGAAAGAATTTGGACACCTGCCCAGACGGGGCGAAACGGTTGAATTCGGCGGCTTGCAGTTTACTATTGCCAACGCCGATAACCGAGTCATCCGTCTGTTGCAGGTAACCCGCAGTGAGTCATGATCCACAGCACCCGCCACTGAAACTCCCGTTCACCACCCGAAAATGGCTGGGCGCCGCAATCCTTGTGATTGCCGGCGCTCTGCAAACACTGACCTTCTCGCCATTCTATCTGTGGTGGCTGGGGCCCTTGTCGGTGTTTCTGATCCTGCTGGTCACCGTACACCAGGCGCCGGACAAGCTGTTCCGCTCCGGCTGGCTGGCAGGGCTTGGTCTGTTCGCCTCCGGTGCCAGCTGGATTTACGTCAGCATCAGCGAGCACGGCAATACTTCGGCACCTCTGGCCATTGTACTCATGGTCCTGTTTATTGCCGGGCTGGCCCTGTTCCATGGGCTGGCCTTCTGGTTCTGGGGCAAACTCGCCAAAGACAGCGCACCACGGCGACTCTTGCTGTTCCCCGCCGTCTGGATATTGGGTGACTGGTTGCGTGGCTGGCTGCTGACCGGTTTTCCATGGCTATATCTGGGCACCGCCCACACCGACGGCCCCCTGGCTGGCCTGGCACCGCTGACCGGCGTGCATGGCATTACCTTCTGGATCACCGTCACCGCCGTGGCTGCTTACGGCGCCTGGTGGCTGGTCAAGCTTGGCAGGAAGGTCACCGCTGGAGCCATTCTGGTGGCAGCCCTGCTGCCCTGGTTGATCGCCCCGGCCATGAACAAAGCTGACTGGACCGAGCTCAGCGAAGAACCCGTCAGCTTTGCGGCGATGCAGGGCAACATACCGCAACAGATCAAGTGGGATCCTGATTTCCTGCGCGATCAGATTGTGGCTTATCTGGGCATGACCGAAGCGCACTGGCAAACCGACCTGATCCTCTGGCCAGAAACAGCCATCCCCATTCCGCAGGACCAGGCTGGCAAGGTCATTGATCATATCCGGGAACAGTTAGGGGAAAACAGCACGCTGATCACCGGCATCCCCTGGTATGGCTACAGCGGCCAGATTGAAGACTACACCTTCCACAACAGCATTATGGCCATCGGCAATGGCGACGGCATGTACCACAAACAGAAGCTGGTGCCCTTTGGCGAATATGTGCCACTTCAAGGTCTGCTGCGGGGGCTGATCGGTTTCTTTGACCTGCCCATGAGTAGCTTCACGCCTGGGCCAGAGCAGCAAGCACCGCTGGTCGCCAATGGCATGAAAATCACCCCTTACATCTGCTATGAAGTGGCCTACCCCGATTTCGTGGCGTTTAATGCCCGCAACACCGATCTGCTGCTGACGATCAGTAACGACGGCTGGTTCGGTGATTCCATCGGGCCGCTGCAACATCTGCAGCTTGCCCGCATGAGAGCCCTGGAGACCGGCCGCTACATGCTGCGGGGCACCAACAACGGCGTCACTGCAATCATCAATCACAAGGGCGAGATTACCGAGCGCATCCCACAGTTCGAGCGCGCGGTACTTACCGGTGAGGTATTTACGGCAACCGGGAGCACACCCTACATGCAAACAGGATCCTGGCCGGTGCTGACGCTGGCGATCATCCTGATTGTGTTCATCCGAGAACGGGTGATTCCGAAAAACTGAGCGCCTTGAGCCTGCTGCTCAAATGGCTTGCAGGCTCAAGGCGATGGCTTCAGCTTTCTTTCGGTGGCCAGCGGCTGGTTACCCGCTCAAAGTAATGGGAGCCGCAGGCCTCGCAGGGATGCAGGTGGCTGGTCTTGGTCAGACAAAGCATGTGGCTGCAGTTCATGCACCGGAACATACCCGCCGTGGCCACTTCACCGGAGATATAGTGACTGACGTCCTGATTCTCCAGCTTCTGCTTCAGTTCCAGAGTATCAACCAGGGTCTGATCGGCCACCGAGAGAAGCCGGTCTGCCAGGGTGTGTTCCAGTAACGCGATATCCAGTTGCAGCCATTCTCCCAGGCCTTCCCCGGTCTCCTCCACGAAATGCAACAGGTGCTCCAGATCCCGCTGAAGATACGCCCCGAGCAAATCTGCTTCTTCCCGGGTCATTTCCTCGACCTCGTATTCCACTTCTATCGCTTTCTGAACTTCTTCCTCCAGCGTCTGCAACGACGTTTCCTGTAGCTCATGCAGGCGTGTCTGTACCCGCTCAAGCATTCGGTCGTAAACCTCAAGGGCTTTTCCGGAGAGGTGACTGCGTTCTGGCTCGCTCATTTGGGCTCCTTATTCTGCACCTTTCACCATACTCTCAGTCTGGCACAAACCCGCAGAATTGGCAGACTACCTGTTAAGCCGCGTGTGCGTTAGAATGTTCGGCCTTTTCTCGAACATCCTTTTCACACAGGGTACTTTTGGCAATGGCAGGAATGGACGAACAATACAACCCACGTGAAGTAGAACAGACCGCCCGCACTTTCTGGGAAACCAACGAGACCTTCAAGGTCAAGGAAGAGCCGGGCAAGCCCAAGTACTACTGCCTGTCCATGTTCCCCTACCCCAGCGGCAAGCTGCATATGGGCCACGTCCGCAACTACACCATCGGCGACGTGATTTCCCGCTACCAGCGTATGCAGGGCAAGAATGTAATGCAGCCTATGGGCTGGGACGCTTTCGGCCTGCCTGCCGAAAATGCCGCGATTGCCAACAAGTCTGCACCGGCCAAGTGGACTCGCTCCAACATTGATTACATGAAGAACCAGCTCAAGCAGCTGGGGTTTGGCTACGACTGGAGCCGCGAACTGGCCACCTGCGACCCGGAATACTACCGCTGGGAACAGTGGTTCTTCGCCCGCCTCTACGAGAAAGGCCTGGTGTACAAGAAGATGTCCACCGTGAACTGGGACCCGGTTGACCAGACCGTACTGGCCAACGAACAGGTGGTTGACGGTCGGGGCTGGCGCTCCGGTGCCCTGGTCGAGCAGAAAAAGATTCCGCAGTGGTTCATCCGCATTACCGACTACGCGGAAGAACTGCTGAACGATCTGGAAGACATGGAGGGCTGGCCCGAGCAGGTCAAGACCATGCAGCGCAACTGGATCGGCAAATCGGTAGGGACCGAGCTGACCTTCCCGCTGAAAGAGCAGGAAGGTGGTCTGACGGTTTACACCACCCGCCCGGACACGCTGATGGGCGTCAGCTACATGGCAGTCGCCGCTGAGCACCCTCTGGCCAAGGCGGCGGCCGAGCGCCACCGCGATGTGGCCGAGTTTGTCGACCAGTGCCGTAACAGCAAGGTGGCCGAAGCCGAGCTGGCGACCATGGAAAAGAAAGGTATAGATACCGGCTTCAAGGCCATTCACCCGCTGACCCAGGAAGAAATCCCGGTCTGGGTCGCCAACTTTGTACTCACGGACTACGGCACCGGAGCCCTGATGGCGGTTCCTGGCCATGATGAGCGGGATCACGAGTTTGCCGTCAAGTACAAGCTGCCCATCAAACAGGTGATTGCACCGAACGACAGCCGCGATATCGATATCCAGGAGCAGGCCTTCACCGAGAAAGGCGTTCTGGTGTCCTCCGGCAAATACAGCGGCCTGACCAGCGAAGAGGCGTTTGAGGAAATCGCGGATTACCTTGAAGCCCAGGGCATTGGCAAACGTACCGTGAACTACCGTCTGCGTGACTGGGGTGTGTCCCGGCAGCGCTACTGGGGTGCGCCCATCCCGATGATGACGCTGGAGGACGGCACCGAGATGCCGGTGCCGGATGACCAGCTACCGGTTCGTCTGCCCGAAGACGTTGAAATGGACGGCGTCCAGTCGCCGATCAAGGCCGACCCGGAGTGGTGCAAGACCGAATACAACGGCCAGCCAGCCACCCTGGAAACCGATACCTTCGATACCTTCATGGAGTCCTCCTGGTATTACGCCCGTTTCTGCAGCCCGAACTACGACAAGGGCATGCTGGACCCGGCTGCCGCCAATTACTGGCTGCCAGTCGACCAGTACATCGGCGGCATCGAGCACGCGATTCTGCACCTGCTGTATGCCCGGTTCTTCCACAAGCTGCTGCGCGACGTTGGTCTGGTGAACAGTTCCGAGCCATTCAAGCGCCTGCTAACCCAGGGCATGGTTCTGGCCGAGACCTACTACCGCAATGAAGCAAATGGCGGGAAAACCTGGTACAACCCGGCCGATGTGACGGTTGAGCGCGATGGCAAGGGCCAGGTAGTGCGAGCGGTGCTGAAATCGGACGGCGAGCCTGTGGAAATCGGTGGCGTTACCAAAATGTCCAAATCCAAGAACAACGGCATCGATCCCCAGGCCATCATCGATCAGCACGGTGCCGACACTGTGCGGTTGTTCATGATGTTTGCGGCACCACCTGAGCAGTCGCTGGAGTGGTCCGACAGCGGCGTTGAGGGCGCCCATCGCTTCCTCAAACGACTGTGGCGGATGGTCAATGAGCATACCGCCGGTGGCGAAGCTCCGGCGGTTGATCCTGCCAGCCTCAATGGTGCTCAGAAAGACCTGCGCCGCAAGACCCACGAAACCATCGCCAAAGTCAGCGATGACATCAGCCGCCGCCTGACCTTCAATACCGCCATCGCGGCTGTCATGGAACTGCTCAACGAAGTGGGCAGGCTCAGCGATGACGAGCCGCAAACCCGCGCGGTGCGTCAGGAAGCCCTGGATACCGCCGTGCTGGTGCTTTCCCCCATTGTGCCGCACATCTGTCACAACCTGTGGCAGGCCCTCGGCCACTCCGACACGGTGGTCGACGCCTCCTGGCCGGTTGCCGACGAAAGCGCGATGGTTCGTAGCGAAATCGAGGTGGTTCTGCAGGTGAACGGCAAGGTCCGGGCCAAGGAGAACGTACCGGCGGATATTGGCAAGACAGATCTGGAGAAGCTTGCCCTGGAGAACGAAAACGTCATGCGTTTCACCGACGGCAAGACCGTACGAAAAGTGATCGTTGTGCCAGGTAAACTCGTGAACGTGGTGGCTAACTAAGATGCCCTGCCCTGTCCCTGAACTGAAAAAGCTGGGCCTTCTGGCACTGCTTGCCTCGCTGCTCACCCTGACCGGCTGTGGCTTTCAGTTACGGGGCAGCTCCCCGGTTCCGGCTGCCCTGCAACCCCTGGCTATTGACTGCCCGTCCTCCCTGCCCGGACAGTTCTGCCAGTCTCTGCGTGAGCAGCTGGAGCTCGGTGGCATCGAGCTGCGGAATCCGGGCCAGGCAGACTACCTGCTGCGCCTGTCGGACTACCGCCAGGACCGCCGGGCTTCAGCCATTACCGCACAGGCAGCGGCGGCTGAGTACATTCTGCGCCACACGGTCGCCATGGAGCTGGTGACCAAAGACCAGATCCCGCTGATTGCCACCACCGACCTGAACGCCAGTGAAACCTACCGCTACGACGAGACCAATGTACTCGCCAAACAGCGCGAGGAAGACGAATTGCGGCAACAATTGGGCGATCGCCTTGCCCAACAAGTTATCTTCCGGCTGGCGCCTATGTCCCGACAACGAATTGATGCCCTGGTTCAGGAACACACCGCCGATGGTGAGGAGCCTGAATCACCATGAAAACCCAGCCCGGCCAACTCCCGCAACTTCTGAAGAAAGGCCTGGCTTCGGTTTACCTGATCTCCGGCGATGAACCCCTGCTGGTTCAGGAATGCTGTGACCAGATCCGCGCCGCCGCCCGTGAAGCTGGCTATCTGGACCGGCTCACGTTTCACGCAGACAATCAGTTCGACTGGAATACGGTTGCTGACGAATGCAACGCCCTGTCCCTGTTCGCTGAAAAACGTCGCATTGAGATTCATCTGCCCACCGGCAAACTTGGCGATGGCCGCCGGGTTCTGGAGCAGGTACTGCAATCCCCGCCGGAAGACGTCATTCTATTGCTGATCAGCGCCAGACTGGATGCCGCCGAAACCAAGCGCAAATGGTACAAGGAACTTCAGGGCCATGGCGTGCACGTTCCGCTCTGGCCGGTCGAGGGAGACAAGTTTCCAGGATGGTTGCAGCAACGGGCCACCGCAAAAGGCCTCAGCCTGACCCGTGGAGCACTCGGTATTCTTGCAGAGCGCCTGGAGGGCAATCTGCTGGCCGCCAGCCAGGAGCTGGACCGTCTGACGCTGCTCACCAACGGTAAAACCATCGATGAAGAGACGGTGGAACAGGCCGTACAGGATAGTGCCAGGTTCAACGGCTTTGAACTGGTCACGGAACTGCTATCCGGCAAGGCGGTTCATGCCTGCCGCATGATCGGGGTGCTGGAGCAGGAGGGCGAAAATCCTCTTGGACTACTCACTGTGCTCGCTCGTGACCTTCATCTTATTGTTGAGCTTAAAACCGCCTTGCCCGGTGGAGAAAACCCCGCGGGCTTTCTGAAAAAGCGCGGCGTTTTCCAGCCAAAGCGTTCGTCCGCCGTCCAGCAAGCGGCTCGAAGACTTTCACTGGCCGAGTTACACCAGGCAATCAACCTTTGTAGTCTGATTGATCGGGCCGCCAAAGGTTTCGATGATCTTTCCCCCTGGCATCACCTGCGGGATCTCTCCCTTATTCTGGCCGGCAAGCGGGCCAGCTGATCTGAATCAAAGCGGGATAACACCGGCCCGCTCAGGGACTTGACACTTTTTCACGTTCGGGCGCATTGTAGAACTCCCAACTCATCAGGGAAGGAGAAATACCATGAGTCTGCAAGACGATTTCAACAAGCTGTCCGACAAGATCAAGCAATATCGTGACGAGGCGCGCGTTCAGTTGCACCTTGCAAGGGAAGATGTAAAAGACGAATGGGACGATCTGGAGCAGGACTGGGATCGGTTCCGGTCAAAGCTGGATCAGATTTTCCATGATGCCGAGAATGCCAGCAATGAGGCGAGGGAAACTGCTCGCAAGCTGGGTGAGGATCTGAAAACCGGATACCAGAACATCCGTAACAAACTGAAATAAAGCGTTAACTGGTTAACAAATAAACACATCTCTCCGTAAACAGGGGCTTTTGTCTCACTGCCTCTGTGCCATACTTCACAGTAAAGACTGAACAGTTCGTCATAATTTCGTCGAACTGTTCATTTTGCCACCAACCAGTCGTCTGGCTGGCCACGGCGTATGACACGTGCTGTGAGGTATAACGGTCATATGAAAAAAATAATCGCACTCTCCGTCACCCTGACTTTTTCACTTACCGCCGGCATGGTCGTGGGCCAGAATACCCGTTTCAGTGACCCGCAAACGGTCATTGATAATGAATTCTGGAGCAACCTGTATGCCGACGGCGGCTCGTCGTTCTTCTGTGATACTCCCTTCACTGGTAAGGGCTTTGTCATGACCGATGGCTACGTTTATCCACTTGCCGACATTCGCACTGCCCTGGACTGTGGAACAACCTCCCAGTGCCGCCAGGACAATCGCTATCGGCAAATTACGTCTGATCTTCACAACATGGTACCGGTACGAACCCGGGTTGAAATGCGGCGGCGTAACGCCCGGTATGAGAATCTTGGCGAGACCACGGGCGCCGATGATTGCGGGATTCGTGAAAGCGCCCAGTTCTTTGAACCGCCAGAGCGGGTTAAAGGTGACGTTGCCCGCACCATGGCCTATATGGTGGATACTTATGGCCTGCCCTGGCTGGGGGCCACGCCGGTGTTCAAAGGCTGGAGCAAACTGGATCCCCCGGATGACCGGGAGTTGAGCCGGCATAAGCGGATTGCCGAAATTCAGGGCAATGAGAATCCGTTTGTGGTGAATCCGGGGCTGATAGAACGTCTATAGACTGACGCAAGCCAGGAGGTGGGGTAGAGTTTTCCGAAACACGCTGTGAATACTTCCATGTACGCTCTGTTCCGCCATCCCTGGCTCCACAAGGTTTCGGAAAACTCTACCCCACCTCCTGGCCCAAACCTGAGTAAATAGCATCCATAAAAAAGCAGGCCATCAAGGCCTGCTTTTTTCATTTCTGCTTCAGAAATCAGATCAGATTTCGTTAGCAGCCGGCGCCATCATGGCGTCGCTGCCACTGCGAATGCCTTCGGCCAGAGACACGGTCTTTGGCAACAGGCGGTCGAAGTAGAAGCGAGCAGTCTTGACCTTGCCGGTATAGAAGCCAGAGGTATCGCTCTCGGCTTTCGGAGCAGCAGCTTTGACCACTTTGGCCCACATATACGCCAGAGCGGTGTAGCCGAACATGTCGAGATAATCGACAGCAGCGGCACCAATGGCTTCCGGGTTGTTAGCCGCCTGGTTTACCACGTGCTCGGTGACGTCTGACAGGCGCTCCAGGGAGGCCGCCAGCGGCTCAAGATAGGGGCGCAGGGCTTCGTCGCTGCTGTTGGCTTCGATGAAGGCGGCAACGTCCTGGGCGAACAGTTCGTACAGTTTGCCCTGGCTGCCCACCACTTTACGACCCATCAGGTCCATGGCCTGGATGCCATTGGTACCCTCATAGATCTGGGTGATGCGGCAGTCACGTACCAGCTGCTCCTGGCCCCACTCGCGGATGAAACCGTGGCCACCAAAGACCTGCTGGCCGATGATGGTGGTGTCCAGACCACGATCGGTCAGGAAGGCCTTGGCGACCGGCGTCAGCAGGGCAACCATGCCTTCGGCATGCTTGCGCTGTTCGTCGTTGTCGGAGTACTTGGAGATATCCAGCCACTGGGCAACGTAGGTAGAGAAGGCGCGACCACCCTCTACGTAGCTCTTCATGGTCATCAGCATGCGGCGCACGTCCGGGTGCACCAGAATCGGGTCAGCGGCCTTTTCAGGCTGCTGGGCACCGGTCGGCGCGCGGCTCTGGATACGCTCGTTGGCGTATTCGCGGGCGCTCTGCAGGGACGCTTCGGCGGCACCAATGCCCTGGATGCCCACACCCAGGCGCTCGTAGTTCATCATGGTGAACATGGCGGCCAGGCCTTTGTTTTCTTCACCAACCAGCCAGCCTTTGGCACCATCAAAGTTCATCACGCAGGTGGCGGAGCCTTTGATACCCATCTTCTTCTCGATGGAACCACAGCTGAACTGGTTACGCTCGCCCAGGGAACCGTCATCGTTCACCATGAACTTGGGCACCAGGAACAGGGAAATACCCTTCGGGCCTTTCGGCGCGTCCGGCAGTTTGGCCAGCACCAGGTGGATAATATTCTCCGCCATGTCATGCTCGCCCCAAGTGATGAAAATCTTGGTGCCGGTGATGTTGAAGGAGCCGTCGTCGTTCGGTTCAGCTTTGGTCCGGATAATACCCAGATCGGTTCCAGCGTGAGGCTCAGTCAGGTCCATTGCACCAGACCAGACGCCGGAGTACATGTTCGGCAGGTACTTTTCTTTCAGCTCCTGGCTGCCGTGGGCGTCCAGGGCCAGGCAGGCGCCGGCGGTCAGCATCGGAGCCAGACCAAAGGCCATGTTGGCGCCCTGCATCATTTCTTCAAACTGGGCCACCAGCGTCTTGGGCATACCCATACCACCGAAGTCCGGGTTACCACCCAGACCATTCCAGCCACCTTCCACGATGGTCTGGTAGGCTTCTTTGAACCCTTCCGGCGTGGAAACTTCGCCTTCGTTCCACTTACAGCCCTGTTCGTCGGCTTCGCGGTTCAGGGGCGCCAGCACGCCGCTGGTGATCTTGCCCGCTTCTTCAAGGATGGCGTCAGCGGTGTCGGGATCTACGTTTTCTGCAATCTTTGGCAGTGACGCCCACAGGGAGGGTGCGTCAAACACTTCGTTCAGAACGAAACGCATGTCACGAAGGGGTGCCTGATAATCAGCCATGTAAAACTCTCCAGAAATTCAGTCAGTCACTTGGGGGGCGGTGTTGATGCCTCTTCTGTTGGAGGTCGGAGCCCACCCGCTCGGCTATGTGTCCGAAACAAGGTTGTTGTTCTATGGCGCGCTATTCTACCTCAAAACACGCCGGCAACTCATGAAAAAAGCCCGCCTCCTGCGGGAGAACGGGCTTTCTCTGTGCCATCAACCAGATAGCAACCCCGCCTTAGATGGCGAAGGCTTCTTCCGGCATGTCCAGCAGGCTGTCTGCACCGGCCAGCATGGTTTCTGCGTGAGTCCGGGTGCGCGGCAGCAGACGCTTGAAGTAGAAGCGTGCAGACTGAACCTTGGCGTTGTAGAACATCTCCTCAGAGGTGCCTTCGGCCATCTTGTCCAGTGCTACCTTGGCCATGCGGGCCCACAGGTAAGCGAAGACCGCATAACCGGAGTACATCAGGTAGTCCACAGCAGCAGCACCGACTTCCTCGCGGTTCTTCATGGCGGTCATACCAACCTTCATGGTCAGATCGCCCCACTCCTTGTTGATCGCAGCCAGCGGCTCGATGAATTCTTTCAGCTGCTCGTTGTCTGCGTTCTCTTTGCAGAAGACGTGAACCTGCTTGGTGAACACTTTCAGAGCTTCACCCTGGGTCATCAGAACCTTACGGCCCAGCAGATCCAGCGCCTGGATACCGGTGGTACCCTCGTAGATCATGCCGATGCGGGAATCACGAACGTTCTGCTCCATGCCCCACTCGGTGATGAAGCCGTGACCACCGAATACCTGCATACCCAGGTTGGCAGACTCGTAACCGATCTCGGTCAGGAATGCCTTGGCGATCGGGGTCAGGAAGCCCAGCAGCGCGTCAGCGTGCTTGCGCTCTTCCTCAGTCTTGCCAGAGTGAACCACGTCCACTTGCTGGCCAGCCAGGTAGATCAGAGCACGGGCGCCTTCGGCCACAACTTTCTGGGTCAGCAGCATGCGGCGTACGTCCGGGTGCACGATGATCGGGTCAGCGATGCCGTCCGGATTCTTCGGACCGCTCAGGGAACGCATAGCCAGACGCTCCTTGGCGTAGGCCAGGGAACCCTGGAAGCCCAGCTCGGCAGAACCCAGGCCCTGGATGGCGGTACCGATACGAGCGGTGTTCATGAAGGTGAACATGCAGTTCAGGCCTTTGTTCTCCGGCCCGATCAGCCAGCCCTTGGCACCGTCGAAGTTCATCACACAGGTCGCGTTACCGTGGATACCCATCTTGTGCTCCAGGGAGCCACAGGAAACCGCGTTGCGCTCACCGGCAGAACCGTCTTCGTTCGGCAGCTGCTTGGGCACGATAAACAGGGAGATACCCTTGGTGCCTTCCGGAGCGCCCGGCAGACGAGCCAGTACGATGTGAACGATGTTCTCGGCCATGTCGTGCTCGCCGGCAGAGATGAAGATCTTGGTACCGGTGATGCTGTAGCTGCCGTCAGCGTTCGGCTCGGCCTTGGTGCGCAGGGTGCCCAGGTCAGAACCACAATGCGGCTCGGTCAGACACATGGTACCGGTCCACTCACCGCTGATCAGCTTGGTCAGGTAAGTCTGCTTCTGCTCTTCAGTGCCGTGGGCTTCGATGGTGTTGGTGGCACCGTGGCTCAGGCCCGGGTACATACCCCAGGACCAGTTGGAGGTACCAACCATTTCACTGATAACCAGGCCGATGGAATGCGGCAGGCCCTGGCCACCGTAGTTGGGATCGGCAGTCATGGACGGCCAGCCACCTTCTACGTACTGCTGGTACGCTTCTTTGAAGCCGGTCGGGGTTTTCACGCCGTCTTCGCTCCAGGTACAGCCCTCCTGGTCACCCACCTGGTTCAGCGGAGACAGTACCTGCTCACAGAATTTCGCACCTTCCTGGATAATGGCATCGACCATATCCGGAGTTGCATCTTCGGCACCTTCCAGATTGGCGTAGTGCTGCTCGCTGTTCAGCAGCTCGTTCATTACGAATTTAATGTCACGCAGGGGCGCTTTGTATTCAGGCATGGAATCCACCTCGGTTCTGGGTCTCAGCTGAAACGGGTTTACAGCTTCTGGCCTCGGGTTTGCTCAGACACCATGATGCACCGCATCACGGCCTTAATTAAACACTTGTTTGAAACATACGTTTTGAGGCACAGAATTGTCAATAGCCTTGACTGAAATTTGTGTTGGTTTTGTGTTCGATCAGTAAATTTTCAGGGCAGAAATGCCCGGAGAAAACGGGAAGACAAGGAGAAAGGCCAGACGAAGCGATCAGGCGAACAGGGAAGTCACAGACTCGGAATAGCGGGAGTCGCCAGCCATGGCAGAGACATTGCGGTAGCTCTCTTCCGCCTCGCGGGAACGGGCACTGCGAGCATCACCCTGGCTTCCCTCAACACTGGCAGAGGCTTCCGCCGTCCGGGATTCGCCCTCACCCGCCGCCAGCTCCGACTGTGCCTGCAACATGGTCTGCATGGCCTGGGCGGCAACAGCGCGATCCTGACCGGAGGGCTGGGCAGGCGCCATGGCAGCAGACCGCACCACGCGCATTTTTTCAATGGTGGCCTGAGGATCCCCCGCCACCGGCGAAACATCAATGGGAACTTCACCGCCTACCGCATACTGGGCGCCATCCGGCCCTCGCTGGTAGGTAAACGACATAGCACCCGCGTACTGCCCACCAGCAGCCTGATGCGCCGCCTCGTGAGCACGCACTTCCCTGTCCCGGGCTTTGAGATCAGTCAGCTGCTTCAGCTCTTCATCTGTCAGGCCTTGCGGATTCTCGCGCGCGTCGGAGCGTGATTCGGAAGACTGGTCGGATTTTCGTCCTTCGGAAGACTGCTCAACCGGTTTTGAGGTTGATGAAGTATCGCCAGTGGCAGGCTTTTCACCGGAAGCCTCCGGTGTTCGGCCACTGCCTGCGACCGGCGTGGACGCACCGGTGGGAGAGCCGGAGAAGATGGGAGCGATTGAGGAGAATACGTTCACAGAAACCTGGCTCAGGCGCGAATATCCAGCAGGGTACCCAGCGTTTCATCGGCGGTTTTAACGACCTGAGCAGAGGCCTCGACGCTGCGCTCGTATAGTTTCAGGTCGATCATGGGTTCCACCAGATTTCCAGCGCCCTCCGCTGAGCCCTGAGGACCGTCAACGCCACCTCGGGCAATTTTCCGGGCCGCGTTCTCCATGCCCACCATGCCGTCCTGGATACCCTGAATCCCGATAGCAAGTGTGTTGTTAATCATGAGCAGCCATTCCTGTGACGAACCTTTGACCTGATTAACTCACATTCCTGGTCAATTTTCAATCAGCGGCGTTATATTCAAATACCGCGACAGGATCGCCGGCATCTCGGCGGTATCGGTATTTTCCAACCAGGGAAGCACACCGAGGCAAGGCGCGCCGAGGTGGGTGGACAGGTAGTTCAGGGTATCCTGTTCGCAACTCATCACCTGTTCTTCGGGATGGTTACCTACCCAGCCTGCAACAACCAGTCCGTCGGCGCGAATCGCTTCGGCGCTGAGCATGGCATGATTGATACACCCCAGTTGCAGCGGCACAACCAGTATCACCGGCAGTTTCAACTCTCCCGGCACCGCTGCGTAGGTTTCCCGATCATTGAGTGGTACTTGCCAGCCACCGGCGCCTTCGATCAGCAGAAGATCGGCGGGGCGGATCTGCATGCCACGACAAAACCCGACGATTCGCTGGGCGGTGACCTGTTTTCCGGCCTGCTGGGCAGCTACGTGGGGGGCGATGGCGGGCTTGAGGGCGATGGGGTTGATGGTGTCGTAGGGTAGTTTTTCGGTGATGGCGGCCTGCAGCATCAGGGCGTCTTCGTTTCTCAGGCCCTCAGGGGTCTGGTCGCAGCCGGAAGCGATGGGTTTCATGGCCAGGGTTCGCTTGCCGGCGGATTTGGCTGCCTCGAGAATGGCGGCGGAGACAATGGTTTTGCCGACGCCGGTGTCGGTGCCTGTAACGAAGAAAGTATGTTTCGCCATGCTTTATATTCCTACTTTTGGCGCAAGCGAGGGTGCCACTTCTCCTTCCAGGACACGCTACAAGCACATCCATGTGCGCTTGTTTCGGGCCGTCCTTGGCCCTCAACAGTCCTGGAAGGAGAAGTGGCACCCTCGCCCAAATGTTTCAGAGGAAGTCCAACCACTGAATACGAACAGCTCAACTAACCAACCCAATACGCCCAAGCCGCACAGTACCCAGCCTCAACGACGTTGTCAGCTCGCGTCGGATAGGCACGACACATCGCCCGAAAACGCCCCGGCGCTGTCACCGTCCGCCGGCGCTCTTCGCCTTTAAACACCGCACCGAGTTCTTTCAACTCACGATTGAGGTGCATGGGTGACTGGTACGGCAGTGAGATGGTTTCAGTAACCTGTTTTGGGTTTGACAGAACCGTCTCCACGAGCGCTTTCCACTGTGCTTCCGGAACAAACCGGTTTACGTGCGCCTGTCCCGGATCGGCCTCGGCCCAGGCCTGCTTCAATTCAGACAAGGTGCCGTCTAGCAGTGTCGATATGGCCAGTCGTCCGCCAGGCCTGAGAATTCTGCGGCACTCCCGAAGGATCAGTTCCGGCCGGGCGCTCCACTGAATCATCAGATTACTGAAGATCAGGTCAACGCTGTTATCCGCCAACGGAATCTGTTCGGCATCAGCGTGTAGCCAGTAGATTGCTCCCGGGCTCCGATTCGCAGCCTCAGCCAGCATGCCTGGTGAAAGGTCTGCGCCGGTAACCGCGGAATGGGGGTATTGCTCCGCTAACTTCCGGCTAAACCAGCCGGTTCCGCAGCCCAAATCAAGAACCGATTCGGGCACGGGCGTGTCTGCAAGCTCGGCGAGCATGGCGTCGCCCATGATTTTCTGTAGGCGGGATGCACCGTCGTAGGTGGCACTGGCGCCCCCGAACCCCCGGGCGATGGACTGCTTGCTTCCGGTTCCGCCTTCCGCCTGAGCCGCTGGTTCGATTCGGGTATAGATGGTCATAGTGCTGGCTCCCGGGCCACGGCCTCACTCAGGACGGAACGGCTCTTCGCCAGGGCCCGCAGCAACCGGTCAACATCCGCTTCCGTGTGGGCGGCGCTGAGCGTAACCCGCAAGCGGGCCTCGCCCTCCGGTACCGTGGGCGGCCGTATCGCCGTTACCAGCAGCCCCTCATCCTCCAGTGCACGGCTGAGGGCCAGCGCGGTCCAGTTATCTCCAATCATGATGGGCTGAATGGGCGTTCGGGATGACATCAGCTCATAACCCAGATCCTGAGCACCTGCCCTGAATCGCTGAATCAACGCGTCAAGATGAGCGCGTCGCTCATCGCCGCTCTCAACAGCATCCAGGCTGGCGCAGGTTGCCGCGGCCAGTGCCGGCGGCATGGCGGTGGTGTAGATATAGGTCCGGGCCTTCTGTACCAGGTAGTCAATCAACACGTCAGAGCCAGCGACAAAGGCCCCGGAGGTTCCCACGCCCTTGCCCAGAGTACCGATCAACACCGGCACATCCTCCTGGCACAACCCGGCTTCCAGCACGCTCCCCCGGCCCTGTGGCCCGAGAACACCAATGCCATGGGCATCGTCCACCACCAGAAGCGCATCGTGAGCCTTACAGACGCGAGCCAGTTCCGTGAGTGGCGCAATGTCTCCGTCCATGCTGAACACGCCATCGGTAACCACCAGTTTGTGGCCGGAGGTTGCTGAGAGCATGGCTTCCAACGCGGCCACATCACCGTGAGCATAGCGGCGCACGCGGGCACGGCTGAGAATGCAGCCGTCAATGATCGAAGCGTGATTCAGTCGATCCGAGAAGATGGTATCGCCACGGCCCGCCAGTGCGGAAATGACACCCATGTTTGCCATGTACCCGGTGGAAAAGAACAATGCCGCACTCCGCCGAGTGAACGCTGCCAGCCTCTGCTCAAGGCGATGATGGGCCTCGTGGTGGCCGCAAACCAGATGCGAAGCAGCTCCGCCCAGGCCAACCTCCGGCAGCGCCTGCTCCAGCGCCCGCATGTTTTCGCCATGACTGGCCAGGCCCAGATAGTCGTTACTGCAGAACGACAGCAACGACCGGCCATCCGCCGTCAGCGTCGGCTGCTGGGGGCCGGCGATCAGGCGGCGGGTTCTGTACAACCCGGCCTGCTTTCGTTCTTCTATCTCTTTGGCGAAGTCACGCATGCGGAATCACGCAGACTCCCGGGTCGCGTCGTAAAACATGTGCCGTGTGGCCTCATATTCCACCGCCTCGGCAATGGCCTCTTCCTCCTGCTCCTCGGTCGCGCACTGCTCCCGCTGCTCCGGCCGGATACCCAGCTTGCGGAACAACTGCATGTCCGCATCCGCCTCCGGGTTCGAGGTGGTCAGCAGTTTCTCACCGTAGAAAATGGAGTTGGCTCCCGCCATGAAACAGAGTGCCTGCATCTGCTCATTCATCTGCTCACGGCCCGCGGACAAACGTACATGGGAAGCCGGCATCATGATCCGGGCGACGGCGATAATGCGAATGAAATCAAATGGGTCCAGGTCTTCCACATCTTCCAGCGGCGTCCCCTTCACCTTCACCAGCATGTTCACCGGCACGCTCTCCGGGTGCTGGGGTAAATTGGCAAGCTGAACCAGCAGACCGACGCGGTCATCCTCATCCTCACCCATACCCATGATGCCGCCACAACAAACCTTCATACCGGCCTTGCGCACATTGTCGAGCGTATCCAGGCGGTCCTGGTAGGTACGGGTCGTGATGATGTGGTTATAGTATTTCTCGGAGGTATCCAGGTTGTGGTTGTAGTAATCCAGGCCAGCGTCTGCCAACTCCCTGGCTTCCTCTTCTTTGAGCATGCCCAGTGTCATACAGGTTTCCAGGCCCAGGGATTTCACCTGGCGGACCATATCCAGAACGTAGGGCATGTCTTTCTTTGACGGGCTACGCCAGGCGGCACCCATACAGAACCGGGATGCCCCTTTTTCTCTGGCAACGCGGGCCTCAGCCACCACCTTCTCGATTTCCAGCAGCTTCTCCTTTTCAAGCCCGGTGTTGTAATGACCACTCTGCGGGCAATACTTGCAGTCTTCAGGGCAGGCACCGGTCTTGATCGAGAGCAGCGTGCTCACCTGAACCTCATTCGGGTCAAAGTGCTCCCGGTGGATGCTCTGGGCGCGAAACAGAAGATCATTGAACGGAAGATTGAAAAGCTCGCGAGCTTCCTGAAGCGTCCAGTCGTGACGGGTAGCGGTGGCAGTCATGTGAGAGTCCTGTTAACCTTTCCGGGATTTTTGGTTTACGGATAAACCGCGATGATAAACGGACTGATCTCGCTGTCAACCTCGACAAAGGTTAAGGTTAACAGCTCAAGACGCGCCGGACGCTGCGTCATCTGCCTCGCTGGCGCTGCCCAGGATGGCCTTTGCCAGGACTGCCGGAACGACCTGCCCGCCAACCGCTGGTGCTGTCTGACCTGCGCTCTGCCCTTGCCCTTTCCAACCCCGGATGGACATTGCGGCGAATGCCTGGCTTCACCACCGCGTTACAGCCGCTCGCTGATCCCCTGGCGTTACCAGTTCCCGGTTGATGGCATGATCGGCCGCTACAAATACCACGGCCAGCACAAATTCGCGCGACCATTACTGGCGGGTTTTACCGACTACATTGAGCATCATCTGGCAACCGAGGGCCGGCCGCAGGTTCTGATCCCCGCCCCCATGCACTGGACCCGGCGCTGGCAACGGGGCTTCAATCAGGCCCAGGATATTGCCGAGGCCGTGGGAAGGCGGCTGGACCTGCCTGTCAACGCCCGTCTGGTGCGACGAACGCGACGAGTTCACGCACAACGGAAACTGAACCGGACAAGCCGACTGGCCAATCTTCAGGGGCTGTTTGAGGTTACCGGACCGGTGCCGGCAAACATCGCCATTGTTGATGACGTGGTCACTACCGGAGCCACCGTTCGCGAGCTGGCCTCGGTGCTCACCAGAGCGGGAGCGAAGGAAATCCAGGTCTGGGCACTGGCGCGTACACCCGGCTGATCAATTGGCGAGTTCTGCCAGTACGTGTCCGGCGATGGCCAGACACGAGGTGAGTCCTGGCGACTCAATCCCGAACAGATTGACCAGGCCGTCAATACCATGTTTCTCGGGGCCATCGATGCGGAAATCGGCAAAGCCGCCATCCGGGCCCGCCAGTTTAGGGCGAATGCCCGCATAAGCCGGCTGCAGACGGGCCTCGTCCAGGGACGGCCACCAGCGCCGGATACTGTCAGCAAATCCACGAACACGCTTCGGATCGACCCGATAGCTTTCTTCGTCAATCCATTCCACATCCGGCCCAAACCTGGCCTGGCCAGCCAGATCGAGAGTCAGATGAATGCCGAGCCCACCGGGTTCGGGCATGGGATAGATCAGAGTATTGAATGGATGGCGGCCACTGAAGCTGAAATAAACACCCCGGGCCAACCATTGTTTCGGCCTCGCACACTCGGGCAACCCTGACCATAGCCCCGCAAGTGCTGGGGCGCCAAGTCCAGCAGCATTAACCACTTCCCGAGCCTTCAGCAACAGATCTCCGGTCCCACCCACCTTCAGAACATGCCCCTCCGGACCGGATTCGGCAGACACCACCGGACTGTTCAACGCAATCTGACCACCGGCGTCTTCCAGATCACCCTGCAGCGCCAGCATCAGGCCATGACTGTCTACGATCCCGGTTTGCGAAGACCAGAGCCCGGCAGTGGCCTGGATTGAGGGCAATTGGCACGCCATCGCAGTGCCCTCATATAACGCCAGGGACACACCGTTTCGGCCCGCCTGCGCCTGAATGCCAACAAGACGTTCGGCCTGCGCGGCGTCACTGGCAATGATCCACTTCCCGCATTTTCGATGCATAACCTTATGGCTGACACAATATTCATAAAGCTGCTGCCGGCCTTCCACGCAAAATCGAGCCTTGAGGGAATGCTCCGGGTAGTAGATACCGGCATGAATGACTTCGCTGTTGCGGGAGGATATGCCTTCACCAATGGCGGCACCGGCTTCCAGCACCAGCACCTCTCTCCCCGAACGGGCCAGCGCACGCGCAATGGCAAGTCCTACTACGCCGGCGCCGATTACTACGGTCTGTATACTGAACTGCTCCTGAGCCACTCCGCATTCCTCTACCCTGCTCTCTGGCAGGGAAATTACCGCAGATCAACGCTGGTTGCATTACCTGCCCGCCAAGAACCGTTATACTTGCCCCAAGACAGAATGAACGCATGGAGCCTGGCGATGTCTGATAGAAAACAGTTTATTACCGTTATGGTGGTTGCCGCGCTTTTTGTTGGCTGGATTGGCTGGCGTGGCTTTGAAGTGACCCACCTGAACGCGCAACTGAAGGAAGACAGAGTCGTCGCCGGTTACCCGTACCAGCACCGCGTATTGAGGGTTGAGGGAGATACTGCCGTCATCAGTTCTCTTCGGTCCCACTCGGTATCAACCCAGAAGGCCCTGACCGCCGTATTCCCCGGCATGCGCCATCTGGCAGACACCCATCGCGACTGGCAGAAAGCAGAACGGGAGCTTGCCCAGGTTCAGGCCAGAGCCGGGGATCTCGTCCTGGCCACGGGTCGGGTCAACCGCATTCGCTGGGAGCTGGACGAAAACTGGTACCATTTGCAATCCATGAAAACCCGATACGACACCACATTCTGAGCCCTATGCAGACTGAACCTCCGGCGATCACCCCATCCTCGCATCCCTACGATGCCCTCACCCCGGAAGTCATTCTGGATGCCATTGAGGCGCAGGGATTCGAGGTCAACGGCCGGCTGTTTGCCCTGAACAGCTATGAGAACCGCGTCTATCAGGTCGGCATTGAAGACAAGCCACCGGTAATTGCCAAATTCTACCGTCCAGGCCGCTGGCCAGATGCGGCGATTCTGGAAGAACACGAATTTACCCTGTCACTGCAGGAGGCCGGGGTGCCCGTGGTTGCCCCTTTGGTGCTGCCGGGCGGGCATTCCCTCGGCCAGTACGGGGATTTCAGATTCGCGGTATTTCCGCAACGCGGCGGCCAGGCCCCGGATACCAGTGTGACCGACACCCTGTATAGACTGGGCCAGTGGCTGGGGCAGATTCACAACATTGGTGCCTTGAAACCGTTTGAGCACAGACCTGGGTTTGATCTGTTGGCGGGGCTGGAACAGAACAACCAGCTGCTGGTGGAAGGTAACTGGATTCCGGATGATCTCAGACCGGCCTGGAATTCCCTGATTCCGGACCTGATCGCCAACTGCCGTGAACGGATAGCCGAAGCCGGCCCGGTAGACACCTTGCGCATTCACGGTGATTGTCACGCCGGCAACATTCTGTGCCGGGACGAAACCATGCTGTTTGTGGATCTGGACGACTGTCGCACAGGCCCGGCGGTACAGGACATGTGGCTGCTACTGAACGGAGACGCCAGCGAGCGGGGCGCCCAGCTTGGCGAATTGCTGGAAGGCTATGAAATGTTCCGGGATTTCAATCGTCGCGAACGCCACCTGATTGAACCCCTGCGATGCTACAGGCAAGTCGCCCACTGTGCGTGGCTGGCAAGGCGCTGGGAAGATCCGGCCTTCCCGAGATTCTTCCCCTGGTTTTCACAGCCGCGGTTCTGGTCAGACCAGATCCTGTCCTTACGGGAACAGCTGGCCGCACTACAGGAACCGGCTATCAGCGTGCCGGGCCAATTCTGATTTTCTGACACGAGGTACCCATGAGCGATAACGAACGGCGTTTCACAGCCAAAAGCCTGATTGTTACCGGAGTTGCCGCCATCGTCGGCACGGTACTGGTGCTGGAAGCGTCTGGCCGGATTGATCACTCCGACAACAAGGACCACGCTCCGGTGGGTGAATTTACCGCCATTCACGTCAAACCCGGCGAAACCTTCCGTATGTCCCGCAAATCCTCGGAGCTGCACGCCGTTTGTGAGAATGGCTACCTGGCCATTGCTGCCGATGTCGATCCATCTTTCCGGGGCATTCTGGTCGACTACAAAAACCGTGGGGTTCGCTGCGCACGGCCGTCCCCTACCGACAAGGATCTGGCGACACCTCGCCCCGATGAGCGCGAGGCCGGAGCGGGCGATGAGTAATCGCACGCCCCCGGAGCAATTGACCGACCGGTTATTTGCCACTGAGCGCAATCCCGAGGATTTCCGCTTTGACGCGTCCGTCGCCCGGGTGTTTCCGGACATGATCCGTCGCTCTGTCCCCGGCTACACCACCATCATCCCGATGATTGAGGTGATCACGGAACAGTACGTTCAGCCAGGCTCACATTGTTACGACCTGGGCTGCTCGCTCGGCGCGTCCACTCTGGCCATGCGCCATGGCATCCCCTACCCGGACTGCACTCTGGTGGGCGTGGACAATTCCGAGGCGATGATTGAGCGCTGCGAGCATTATGTCGCTCTGGATGATCACGACCTGCCGGTTACACTGCGCTGCGAGGACATCCTGAGCACCGAACTGAGCAATGCCTCAGTCACCACCCTGAACTTCACGCTGCAGTTCGTGCCGCCCGAGCAGCGGTTGGCCCTGCTGACCCGTATCGGCGACGCCACCCTGCCCGGCGGCGTGCTGGTTCTGTCCGAGAAGATCCGATTTGAATCCGACGCGGAACAGGCCATCCAGACCCGCCTTCATCACGAGTTCAAGCGGGCCAACGGCTATTCGGACCTGGAAATCAGCCAGAAGCGTGCCGCCATCGAGAAAGTACTGATCCCGGAAACCCTGGCAGACCACCGGGATCGATTGCAGCGCGCCGGCTTTGACCAGGTACTGGTGTGGTACCAGTGCTTCAACTTTGTCTCGATGCTGGCCATCAAGAACTCCTGACTTATCCACCGAAAGACATACCATGGCACTGTTTGACTGGCACAAGCACTTTGATCCCGTTCTTTCCTACCTGAACGAAACCGGTAACACCCGGTGGACCACAGCCCTGAAAGAACAACTCACTCGACGGTTTGAGGACAACCCCCACGGCGATATGGAACGCTGGCACAACGCACTGCAGTCCTTGCCAGATGTTGCCGATGCCAGGGTCGACCTGAATCGGTCTGCAATCACGTTGACCAGCCCCAGCGGCCTGGATCCAGACGCCATGACCCGCCTTGAGAACGGATTGCGGGGACTGATGCCCTGGCGTAAGGGCCCGTTCGATTTTTTCGGTACCTACATTGACACCGAATGGCGATCAGACTGGAAATGGGACCGGGTAGCGCCGCATCTGGCGGATCTGGCCGGGCGCACCATTCTGGATGTGGGCTGCGGCTCCGGCTACCATTGCTGGCGCATGGCTGGAGCGGGGGCCAGGCAGGTGATCGGCATCGACCCGGGGCTGTTGTTCATGTTTCAGTTCCTGGCAGTCAAAGGGTATCTGGGCCAGGCTCCGGTCGATCTGCTCCCGGTGCGCATGGAAGACCTCCCGGCCGACATGGAATGCTTTGACACCACCTTCTCCATGGGCGTGCTGTATCATCGTCGTTCACCGCTGGACCATCTGTTGGAACTCAAGGGCACGCTGCGTCGCGGCGGCGAACTGGTGCTGGAAACCCTGGTTGTAGACGGCCCGGAGGGCTACAGCCTGATGCCCGAAGACCGTTACGGCCAGATGCGCAACGTCTGGTTCTTGCCGAGCTGCCCGACCCTGCTCCGGTGGCTGGACAGAACCGGGTTCCGCAACGCCCGGGTGGTAGACGTCAGTGAGACCACCACCGATGAGCAGCGCCAGACCGACTGGATGCGTTTCAATTCACTGGCGGACTTTCTGGACCCAGACAACCCCTCGAAAACCATTGAAGGCTACCCAGGCCCCAAGCGGGCGACACTGATCGCAGAAAAGCCCTGACACCCTGCACCAGAAAACCGGCACAAAAAAACCGCCTGGGGCATCCACCACAGGCGGTTTTTATTAGCTTCTGAACTTACTCTCCGAACGGATGCCGCAGAGTAATGGTTTCCACACGATCCGGACCGGTGGAAATAATATCAATCGGCGCCTCAATCTGCTCTTCCAGGAAGTGGATATAGGCCTTGGCGTTCTCCGGCAGCTGATCCACGCTGGTCAGGCCAACCGTGCTCTCGCTCCAGCCCGGCAGCTCCTCATACACCGGCTCGATATCGCTGTAGCTGTCGCAGCCGATGGGGGGACGGGTGATTTCGCCGTTCGGAGTTTTGTAGCCAATACACACCTTCACCGTTTCCAGACCGTCCAGAACGTCCAGCTTGGTCAGGCAGATACCGGACACACTGTTGATCTGGATAGCATGGCGCAGGGCGACCGCATCAAACCAGCCACAACGGCGGGAACGACCGGTGGTAGTGCCCACTTCGTTGCCCTTGACGGCGAGGTGCTTGCCCATGTCGTCAAACAGTTCGGTCGGGAACGGGCCGGAACCTACCCGGGTAGTGTAGGCCTTGGTGATACCCAGCACATAGTCCAGATACAGCGGACCAAAACCGGAGCCGGTAGCGGTGCCGCCAGCGGTGGTATTGGAGGACGTCACGTACGGATAGGTACCCAGGTCGATATCCAGCAACGAGCCCTGAGCGCCTTCGAACAGGATGTGCTCTCCGCGCTTGCGGTAGTCGTGCAAAATATCGGTTACGTCTGCGGCCATGGGCAGGATTTCCTCGCCCATCTGCTTGAGCTCTTCCAGGGCCGCATCGATATCCTCGGCCTCTTCCTTGAAGTACTCGGTGAGAACGAAGTTGTGGTACGACATGATTTCCCGCAGCTTGATCTCGAAATCGGCGGGGTTGCACAGGTCACCCAACCGAACACCCCGGCGGGAAACCTTATCCTCATACGCAGGGCCAATTCCCCGGCCGGTGGTACCAATCTTGTCATTGCCACGGGCACGTTCGCGGGCCTGATCAATACGCACGTGGGTGCGCAGGATAATCGGGCACGCCAGGCTGATTTTCAGGCGGTCACGAACGGCAACACCGTTAGCCTCCAGCTCCCGCACTTCTTTCAGCAGGGCTTCCGGCGAGAGCACCACACCGTTACCGATGAGGCACTGGACATCCTGCCGCAGTATGCCGGACGGAATCAGGTGCAGAGCCGTCTTCTTACCTTCGATCACCAGTGTGTGACCGGCATTATGCCCGCCCTGAAAGCGGACAACGGCAGCCACCTTGTCTGTCAGAAGGTCAACAATCTTGCCCTTGCCTTCATCACCCCACTGGGTGCCCAGCACAACTACGTTTTTACCCATGATTCTCTCTCAATTCAGACGGGCCAGAAGCACACGCCCTGAAGATTTACCCCGGAAATTAAACAAAAACGGCTCAGGCGATGGTTTCTACCACCCATTGGCCATCACGATTCACCAGTTGACGGTCACACCCCCGCTCCGAAGGATCCGTCTCACGATCGTCCGGCAATGCCCGGATCACCGTTTCAGTCATTCTCAGGCCGGAAATCACGCCTTCCAGCCTGGCATCGTTGTCCGCTGGCGCCCATATGGCTCCGGCTTTACGGAACGGGCGTTCGCCCAGCGACACCAGTGCGCGGATATCCAGACTGAACCCGGTGGCAGGCCGCGCGCGACCAAAGTCACTGCCAATAGCGTCATATCGGCCACCTTTCGCCACAGCATCGCCATGGCCCGGCACATAGGCCGCAAAGACCAAACCGGTGTGATAGTTGTATCCGCGCAATTCACAAAAGTCGAAGCCCAGGCTGACTTCCGGAAAATCGCGGTTCAACATGTCCGCCACTCGGGCAAGTTGATCCAGCGCCGCATCAATAGCACCGGAGGCGCCACTGAGAATTTCCCGGGCATCGGCCAGGGATTCTACCCCACCGCTGACCCTGGCCAACTGGCGCAACCTGAAACCGGCAGAGCCCGGCACACACTCACCCAGCAGGCGATCCAGCTCGGGTACGGACTTGCGTGCCATGGCATCAAACACCGCCGCTTCGGTATCACGATCAAATCCGGCGTCAGAAACCAGGCTTTCATAAATCGAAACGTGAGCCAGGTCCAGATGCAGCCTGGGCAAACCGGCCACGCGCAGGGTTTCCAGCATCAGACTGATCACTTCCATATCGGCAGCTTCGGAGCCACTGCCAAACAGCTCACAACCGGCCTGTATCGGTGTCCGTCCGGTCAGCATGTGGCGAGGTCGGGTATGCAGCACATGTCCGGCATAGCAGAGCCGGGTAATGCCGTCCTGGCCCAAGGTATGGGCGTCTATGCGGGCAGCCTGGGGCGTCATATCGGCGCGAACACCCATCATCCGACCGGTCAGCTGATCGGTCAGTTTGAACGTCTGCAGTTCCAGGTCGTGGCCTGTACCGGTAAAGAGGGATTCGAGATATTCAATCAGCGGAGGAATAACCAGCTGGTAGCCCCAGCGCTGGCAGGTATCCATAACATCCCGGCGCAGGGACTCGATCCGCCCGGCCAGCGGCGGCAGAATGTCCTCTACCCCGTCAGGCAGTAACCAGCGATCAGATACAGTCATGAGATTCTGTTGTCCGTTTCTCCCACGCTGGCCATAGGACCAGGGGGTAACTCAGGATTTAGGCGCTCGGGCTCAGAAAACCCGACACAAAACCGCCAGAATTTTACACGGTTGGCAGGCACAAAAAAACCGGAATCCAGGGGTTCAGTAAAAATTCCCCGCAGATTCCGGCTTGGCTGGTGTCAGCCGGCTCAGTTAGCGCCGGCAGGACTCTTCAGGAACTTCATAAAGTCACTGTCGGAATCAATCACCATGATGTCGTCCTTGCTGGAGAAGGTATTCTGGTACGCCTGCAGGCTGCGGTAGAAGCTGTAGAACTCCTCGTTGGCACCGTAGGCCTGAGCGTAAATGGCGGCCGCTTCCCCGTCACCTTCACCGCGTGTGGTTTCGGCTTCTGCAAAGGCGTTGGCCAGGATCACCGTTTGCTGACGGTCGGCATCAGCACGGATACCCTCGGCCAGCTCCTGCCCCCGGGAACGGAATTCCTGGGCCAGCTTCTGGCGCTCCGTGGCCATCCGCCGATAGACGTTCTCGCTCACCTGTCCGGGGAACTCGATGGCTTTCACCCGAATATCCAGGACTTCGATACCAAACTCCTTGATGGAGGTCTCGTTGACCCGATCACGTAGCGTGTGCATCAGCTCGTCCCGCTGACCGGACACCACCTCATGCATGGTACGGATACCGAATTCATCCCGGAGACCGTTGTCCACGCGAGACAGGATCAGGGTCTGCGCACGGAACTCATCGCCACCCGTGGCGCGATAGAACTGATCCACGTTAAGGATCTTCCAGGCAACATAGGAATCCACATCCAGCGGCTTCTTCTCAACCGTCAGGTACTGGCGGGAAGGCAGATCCATCGTCAGCACCCGGATATCAAACTCCCTGATCTGGTCAATAACCGGCACTTTGAAATGCAGGCCAGCCTGAATATTGGTTTCAACCAGCTCCCCGAAGCGAAGTTTCACGCCCCGATGGGTCTCAGGAATGATGTAAACACTGGACAGCACGAGCAGGACAACAATAAGGGCGCCTGCAAGGCCCACTACACCTTTAGGTCCCATAACTTATCTGCTCCTCCGGGTATTGGTGTCCTGGCGGGTGCGCAGCTCCTGCAACACCTGATCGGTCAGGGTCTGGATATCCACCTGTTGGCCACTGCTGCCGGACATCCGGCTGCCAGATGACGAAAGCGAACCCTGCGTCAGACGATCCAGGGGCAGATACATCATGTTGCCGCTGCTCTCGGTATCGACAAGGATTTTGCTGCTGTTACCCAGCACCTGCTCCAGTGCCTGGATATACATGCGCTCACGGGTAACGACCGGGGCCTGCTCATACACGGCCAGCAGCTGGTTAAAGCGTGCAGTTTCACCGCGTGCCCGCTCGATTACTTCCTGCTTGTACGCGTTGGCTTCCTCAATCATGCGCTGTGCCTGACCTCGGGCCTCGGGAACAATCTTGTTGCGGTAGGTTTCCGCTTCTTCCTTCAGACGCTGCTCATCCTCGCGAGCACGCTGAACCTCACGGAACGCGTCCTGTACCGGCGCTGGAGGCTGGGTGCTCTCGACGTTGACCCGGACAATCTCGAGGCCGGTTCCGTAATCTCTCAGGAAGCTTTGCAGGCGCTGCTCAACCCGCACGGCGAGTTCCGCCCGACCTTCAGTCAGTACGTCGTCCAGTGAAGAACTACCGACCTCATGACGCAGGGCACTATCGGTGGCAAAAGCCAGGGCCTGGTTGGAATCCCGTACATTCAGCACGTACGCCCGGGCATCACCCACGCGATACTGGACCTGAAGATCCACGGTCACCAGGTTTTCATCCTGGGTCAGCATCTGGCCAGAGGACTCGGCAGTACGGATGCTGGTAACGCGAACCTTGTTGACGGTGTCAATCAAGGGCACCTTGAAGCGGAGACCCGGCTCCTCGGTACGGTTGTATTCACCGAAGCGCAGCACCACCGCCCGCTCCTGTTCGTCAACCGTATAGAACGACTGGTAGATGACATAGCCCGCGACCAGGATGGCCGCAATGGCCAGAATGGCACCAAAACCACCTGCGCTGCCACCGGAGCTGCTGCCACCTCCAGAATTACCGCCTTTGCCGCCAAGCATGCGATTGAGCTTGTCGAGCCCTTTTTTCAGCGCTTCGTCGAGGTCTGGCGGCCCCTGATCATTGCCGCGACGACCACCACCGGTTCCCCAGGGATCGTTGTCGTTACGGTTTCCACCCGGTTCATTCCAGGCCATAGTTCTCTCCGTTCGTGTTTAATCGAATGGCTGCAAATACTAGGGATTTATCAAGGCCCCGGCAATAGCAGGGGCCGTTCAGACCGGCCGGCTTTCCAACCGGATCACGTCTTCACGCACACCGGCACGGCTCAAAAGCTGCAGCCAGTCCCGGTTCTGCAGCCGGACTTCCAGTACCTGATCGCCGTTGTCGCAATGCTCTTCGCTCAGAACCGAACCGGCCTCGTGCAGCAGCGCTCTGAGCTTGCCATCGGCCGGACCCAGGCGCACAAAGTGGTGCACCACATCCTCTGCCAGACGCTCGACGATGGCGTCAAACAGCAGCTGCAGGCCTTCACCGCTTACGGCCGACACCCAGGCTCGCACCGGCAATCCTTCTTCGTTGCGATCAATGCGGGGCTCAAAACCATCAAGCAGGTCAATCTTGTTGAACACCTGTAGCATCGGAATCTCATCGGCTCCGATTTCGGCCAGCACATTTTCCACCTGCTCGATGTTTTCATCCCGGCGGCTGTCGTGACAGTCGATCACATGCAACAGCAACGTGGCCTGCGTGGTTTCTTCCAGCGTCGCCCGGAAGGCCTCCACCAGCTTGTGCGGCAAATGCCGGATGAAGCCCACGGTGTCGGCCATTACGACCGGCCCGATGTCGGGAAGTTCCAGACGGCGCAGGGTCGGATCCAGGGTCGCGAACAACTGGTCTGCTGCATATACGCTGGAAGTGGTAATTCGGTTGAACAGCGTGGACTTGCCCGCGTTGGTGTAACCCACCAGCGACAACGTGGGTATGTCGGCACGCTTGCGTGCGCGACGGCCCTGATCCCGTTGCTTGCGGACTTTTTCCAGGCGCCGGTGAATGGATTTGATGCGTTCGCGCAGCAGCCGGCGGTCGGTTTCGAGCTGGGTTTCACCCGGCCCCCGCAAGCCGATACCCCCTTTCTGGCGCTCCAGGTGAGTCCAGCCCCGCACCAGCCGGGTAGACATATGCTCCAGCTGCGCCAGTTCCACCTGCAGCTTGCCCTCGTGGGTCCGGGCCCGCTGCGCAAAGATATCCAGGATCACGCCCGTGCGATCAAGCACCCGGCACTTGAGCTCGCGCTCAATGTTACGTTCCTGGCTCGGGCTCAGGGCATGATTGAACAGCACCACATCGGCCTCGGAAGCGGCCACGGCATCCCGGATTTCCTCAAGCTTGCCCTCTCCCACAAAAAAACGCGGGCTGGGCTGCTTCCGGGTGCCGGTTACCGTAGCAACCGGCTCTACGCCGGCGGATGTCACCAGTTCCCGGAACTCTCCCGGATCTTCGGTATCGTCGTGGGCGGTAAAATCAATGTGAACGAGAACCGCCCGTTCTCCGACATCTGGACGCTCAAACAAGTTTCATCAACTCCATAAACACAAACACCCGCGACCATTCAAGCACATAGGCTGTCCTGGAGCGCGGGTGTGAAAGCGGGAAAAGCAGGCGTTATCAGTCTTCAGACTCACCTTCACCTGCCGGGTTCTGCTGCGGTAGCCGGACGTTACGAGCAGGAACCACAGTGGAAATAGCGTGCTTGTAAACCATCTGGCTCACCGTGTTCTTGAGAAGAATCACGAACTGGTCAAAAGACTCAATCTGGCCCTGAAGCTTGATACCATTGACCAGAAAGATGGAAACCGGAATGCGTTCCTTGCGCAATGCATTGAGGTAAGGGTCTTGTAAAGAGTGCCCTTTTGACATGTGTTTTCTCCTGTTTATAAGTAAATGCAGATCGTCATTATTCAACGTTAAATGTGGTGTGAAGCCCGGATTTTTTCAAGGTATCCAGCACCACTTGCGGGTCGGCGGAGTCCAGCCAGTGCACATCTCGCCATTTTCGCAACCAGGTAAGCTGCCGTTTCGCCAACTGACGGGTGGCGGCAACGCCCTTGGCAACAAAGCTGTCGTAATCCTCGTTGCCTGACAGGTAATCCCAGGCCTGTCGATAACCCACGCAACGCATCGAGGGAAGATCGGGGCTGAGATCACCCCGCGCCATCAAGGCACGGACTTCATCAAGGAAGCCTGCTTCCAGCATTGCCAGAAACCGTTTCTGTATCCGCGAATGCAGCACAGAGCGCTCGGCAGGCGCCAGGGCAAACTGAAAAACAGTATACGGCAGGCCAGCGCTTTCGTCTGCCTGCCAGCTGGTAAAATACGTGTAATCCTCAATACCAGACTGCGGATGTTGCCCGGAAGTTCCCGATTCTGACTGCCAGAACGAGGAGATCGGCTTATCTGTAAGCCGGATCACCTCAATGGCCCGCATCAGTCGCTGGCGATTGTTGGGATGAATCAGGCGCGCAGCCTCGGGATCTTTTTCTGCCAACTCCTCATGAAGGGCGCCCCAGCCATCGCGTTCGGCTTCCCGCTCAATTTCTGCCCGCAGCGCCTGATTTGCCGAAGGCAGATTCGACATGCCATGCAGCAACGCCTTGAAGTACATCATGGTGCCACCCACCAGCAACGGGATCCGGCCACGGCCAGATATATCGCTCATGGCCGCCAACGCATCGCGGCGAAAATCCGCCGCGGAATAGGTCTCCGCCGGATCACAGATATCGATCAATCGATGTGGTGCCAGCGCGAGTTCTTCAGGCGAAGGTTTGGCAGTGCCAATGTCCATGCCACGATAAACCATCGCGGAATCCACACTGATGATTTCACAGGGCAACGTACGGCAGAGCTCAATGGCAAGATCGGTCTTGCCAGACGCAGTCGGCCCCATCAGAAAGATCGTTGGCGGCAATGAACCCTGCTGGGAGCGGTTATCGGGAATCACCGCTTAGCGCCCCCGCAGAAACAGCTTGTCCAGTTCAGACAGGGTGACCAGGGTCCAGGTGGGACGGCCATGGTTGCACTGTCCGCTGCGCTCCGTTGCTTCCATATCGCGAAGCAACGAATTCATTTCTGGAATCGTGAGCTGCCGGTTTGCCCGCACCGACCCATGGCAGGCCATGGTGCCGAGCAATTCATGGGTGACCGCTTCAACGCGATCACTCTGGCCGTGCTCAATCAGATCTGCCAGCACATCGCGCACCAGCTGCTCAGTGTCTGCCCCTCGGAGCAATGCCGGGATCTGCCGCACTGCCAACGTCTCTGGCCCGATACGCTCAATCTGCAGACCAAGGTGCTGCAGCTCTTCTCCATGGCTCTCCGCAAGCGCCGCCTCTTTCTGGCTCACTGCCAGTGACAGGGGCACCAGCAAAGGCTGGCTCTTAAGATCCTGTTCGACCAGGGCCCGCTTCATGCGCTCATAAGTAATACGCTCATGGGCGGCATGCATATCCACCACGATCAGGCCGGCACGGCTCTGGGCCAGAATGTAGATTCCGTGCAGCTGGGCAATCGCATAACCCAGTGGCGGCTCTTCCGCATCATCCCTGGGCGGCGTAACCGAAGCTGACGCCGCTGGCATTTCTGCCCGGGCAACAGGGGTTGAAACACCGCCACCCTCATTCAACGACTGGTAAAACGCCATCTGATCACTGGCCCGCCACTCCTGCTGGGGTGACTGCCCGGGCGACGACGGATAAGCCTCAGTGCGTGACTGTGTGGGCCAGGGTCCCGATGTACCCGGGGCACTAAAACCGCCAGCCGAATGCTCGGGTTCAACAACCGCAGACTCACGACCAAAGGATTGGGCCGCCGCCCCACGGAGATGATCGTCCGGGCGTACATCCGCCAGGGCTCGATGCAGAGTCCGGAAAATAAAATCGTGAACCAGCCGGCCGTCGCGGAACCGAACCTCATGCTTGGTTGGGTGAACGTTGACATCCACCGTAGCCGGATCTACCTCCAGGTACAGCACAAATGCAGGGTGACGGTTGTTGTACAGAACGTCCCGGTAGGCCTGGCGAACTGCATGGGCGACCAGTTTGTCCCGGATCACCCGGCCATTCACAAAAAAGTACTGCAGATCTGCCTGACTGCGGGAAAAGGTCGGCAGCGCCACCCAACCCCAAAGGCGCAACCCGGTGGCCTCGGCATCAATAACTACCGCATTGTCGATAAACTGCTGGCCACACAGCGAACCAATCCGACGTTCCTTGTCCAGATCCGTCTCAGCAGGGCGCAGGCTTTGCACCACTCTCTGGTTATGACGCAGGGTAAAACCGGTATCGAACCGACTCAGAGCCTGACGGCGAACACACTCTTCAACGTGGTTGAATTCGGTTTTTTCCGTGCGCAGGAATTTGCGGCGGGCAGGAGTATTGAAGAACAGATCCCTCACTTCAACCGTGGTACCCACGGGATGGGCCGCCGGTGAGATGCGAGCATCCATGTCGCGGCCTTCCACCTCAACACGGGCCGCCGCTTCCTGCAACTCGGTACGGGAGGTGAGGGTCAGGCGTGACACGGAGCTGATACTGGCCAATGCCTCACCCCGGAATCCCAGAGAGGCCACAGCCTCAAGATCATCCAGGGTCAGGATTTTGCTGGTGGCATGCCGGCTCAGGGCCAGAGGCAGGTCCGCCTCTTCAATACCGGAGCCGTCGTCACGCACCCGGATCAGTTTTGCCCCACCCTGCTCGATCTCCACATCGACGCGCGAGGCCCCGGCATCCAGGGCATTTTCAACCAGCTCTTTAACAACAGAAGCAGGACGTTCTACCACCTCCCCGGCAGCAATCTGGTTGGCAAGCCGGGGGGACAGTAACTGGATGTGGGGCATATCCGGGGACTACCTCTTGATCAGGATGAGGGGATGCGAATGGTTTGCCCTACCATAACACGATCATCGTTCATCCCGTTAAAGCGCATCAGCTCGCTGACGGTGGTCTGATTCTCCCGGGCAACGCCCGAGAGAGTATCACCTCGCTGTATCCGGTACTGGCTGACGTCGGTGCCACCCCGGTTTTGCTGTTTTTCCCAGGCCAGCAACGTGCCGGGAGGTGGTGTGCGACGAAAATACTGCTCGATGCCATCGAAAATGGCGTTGGCCAGCTTGTTGCGGTACCACTCGGACGCAAGATTCTTCTCTTCGGTCGGATTCGAGATGAAACCGGCCTCCACCAGAATCGAGGGGATGTCCGGCGACTTCAAAACCACAAATGCCGCCTGCTCCACCCCCTGTTTGTGAAGCTTGGCCACACGGCCCAACCGGCCCAGCACGGAATCTCCAACCCCCAGACTGGCGTTGATACTTGCGGTCATGGAGAGATCCAGCAATACCCCGGCCAGCATGTCATCACGGCCATCCAGAGAGACACCGCCGGCACCACCGATCAAATCTGAACGGTTCTCGCTCTGGGCGAGCCATCGAGCCGTTTCACTGGTGGCACCGCGCTGAGACAGCGCGAAGACGGATGCTCCCCGTGGCTGCGGCGTTCTGAAGGCATCGGCGTGCACCGACACGAACAGATCCGCGTTGTACTTGCGGGCCAGCAAGGTGCGGTTCCGCAAGCCCACGTAATAATCGCCTGTCCGAGTAAGCTTGGCAGTGAACCCTTTCTGCTGGTTGATCAGATCGGCCAGACGCTTTGCCATTCTCAGCACGACATCCTTTTCCCGGGTCCCCCGGGGCCCGATTGCGCCCGGATCTTCGCCGCCATGACCGGCGTCGATAACCACGATAATGTCACGCTTACCGGCAGAATCCTGGGTCACCGTCGGGCTCGTCGCCCGATCGAGACGGCTGCCCTGTTCGTCAATCAAATCGACCACCAGACGATGGCCATACTGCTGATTCGGCTCCAGCACAAAGCTGCGAGGCTTGATATCACTTTTCAGATCCAGCACCACCCGCAAATCGTTACCATTCCTTGGCGCGCTGCGAATACGCTGAATGGGGCTGCCGGAAAGGTCGACCTTGCTGAAATCCGTGCCGAGAGCAGCATCCTTCAGATCAATAACCAGCCGGGACGGTCCACTCAGAGAGAATACGTTGTGCTCAACCAGACCGGCAGTGTCCAGCACCAGGCGGGTATGATCCGGAGCCGGCCACAAACGCACCCCCTCGACACGGGTACCGGCCAAAACTGTACTGGCTGAAAGCAACAGCGCCATAATCACCAAGATTTTCATGAATCCGGCCCTATCAGTTCTATTTCATTAAGCAAGGAAGCCCCAAGCTCCGAACGGGCGCGCAATACCACAGAGCGCCCCTGACCTTCCCGTTCAAGATGGATTTCCAGATCCGGATCAGGCAAGACTCCCTGACCACGCTCCGGCCACTCAATAATCCGGATGCTCTGGCTGGCAAAATAATCCCGGATTCCCATGTATTCCAGTTCCTCGGGGTCACCCAGCCGGTACAGATCAAAATGGTACACCGGTGGTTCCAAGTGTTCGTAGGGTTCAACCAGTGTATAGGTCGGGCTCTTGACGGCACCCTCGTGGCCAAGCCCTCTCATAACACCACGGCTCAGGGTCGTCTTGCCCATCCCCAATTCGCCGTCGAGAAAAACGGTGAGGCCTTCCCGGGCATGACTGGCCAACCGGGCCAACTCACCACCAAGTTTTTCCGTCTCGGCCTCATCTTCCAGAAACAACCGGCGTTCATTACCAAAAATACTCATCGATTCCCCCGGTCACTAAAACATTCAGGCCGCTCCGACCTTACCAGCACCTGTGGCACGGCTTCGATCACATCAGCCGGGAGCAGCCCCATATAGCCTTTATTCTGCCCCGCCTCATCCGCGGCCGCCAGATGTAAAGCCGCTGAAGCCATTACCGCCTGACGGGCGGACGGAATTTGCCCGAGAAATGCCCCCAGGATGCCCGACAGCACATCGCCCATGCCCCCTGTCGCCATCCCCGGATTACCGCCCGGTATTATGCCGGGCACTCCGCTGCCGGTGGCAACAACCGTACCCGCACCTTTGAGCAGGACAATGCCATGCCACAGCTTCTGTATGCGTGCTGCCGCTCCCATCCTGTCCCCCTCGACTTCCTGAACACTGCAGCCCAGCAGCCTGGCCGCTTCTCCCGGGTGGGGCGTCAGCACATGGTTGTCCGCCGGTGCCGGGGCGCGGTCGGCCATGATGTTGAGTGCATCTGCGTCCAACACTCTGGGCTTGCCACTGGCAATAACCTGCTGCAGCATTTGCTGTCCCCAGGCGGACTGGCCGATCCCGGGTCCGCAGACCACGACATCGGGTTTCTCCAGTAAAGCCGGCAACTCAGACCCGTGGGTTACACCCCTGACCATCAACGACGGACAACGAGCCAGCGCAGCGGTAACGTATTCCGGCCGGGTGGCCAATGACACCAACCCGGCGCCGGCCCTGGAGGCCGCCTCTGCAGCCATGATACCCGCCCCGCCGAAACCGTGATCTCCCGCCACCACCAGGACATGACCGAACATGCCCTTGTGGGCGTTAGCGGGGCGTTCCGGCAACCAGGACTGGCATCGCGCCCAGGGATAAAGCTCGGCCAAGGGCATTTCCCCGCTCTGCTGACCGGCGTTAATCGCCCCCAGCGCTTCAAACATTACCTGACCACAGACACCCGCGCCTGCGCCGGTGAAGAGGCCACTCTTGGCGCCGATAAAAGTGACCGTCACATCGGCATGCACCACATCCCCTGTCGCGGCACCGGTTGTGGCATCCAGGCCGGACGGCAAATCCACCGCCAATACAGGCTTTCCGGATTGGTTCAACTGACCAATAACATTGGCAAAGGGCTCCCTGGGCGCGCCGGTTACTCCGGTACCGAGCATGGCATCTACCACCACCGCAGCGCTATCCATCCGCGCTTGCAAATCGGCATCGGACAGGGCACTGCCTTCAAGAATCTCGACACCATCGGCCCGGGCTTTCTGGCACGCAGACCGGGCGTCGCCCGTGAGCTTTTCCGTCGGCGCCACGGCAACACACGCCACATCAATGCCATGACGCTTAGCGTTGGCGGCCACCAGGTAACCATCACCGCCATTATTGCCAGCTCCGCACAACACAAGCACAGGCTGCGCACCAGGCCAGAATGCCACCAGATGGCGGAACGCCGATCTAGCTGCCGTTTGCATCAATTCGAAGCCATCCACCCCCTGCTGTTCAATCAGATAGCGATCCATCGCCCGCACCGAGTCGGCGGAATAGAGCGCTTCTGGTAGACTGTGCTCGGAAACAGAGGGCATTTGCCGGGAACTCCCAGATACAGAAACCGGTTTAAGAAAATTGGCCAGATACCTGTAAAGCATAGCAAAACAGGAAAAAAGGTCATAACTTAATCAAATTAAATCTTCGCAGGGCCGCACCTGCCAGCAGTCCACTATGGCCGTTACTCCAGAACACCCAGCTTCAGAAACGCTCCATACAGAGCTCGCGGACCTGCCTGCACAGATCCGCCGTTGGGCACGGGAGCTGGGCTTTTCCGATGCCGGGATTACCCAGGCGGAGACGGGGCCTCACGCTGAACGCCTGCAGCGCTGGCTGGCAGCAGGTTACCACGGCCAGATGGCCTACATGGCCGACCATGGCGACAAACGTTACACACCCGACTCCCTGGTACCCGGGACCACCCGGGTCATTTCCGTCCGACTGGATTACCTGCCAGCACCTGACAACCCGAAACAAGTGCTTACTGACCGGGAACGGGCCTACGTTACTCGCTACGCCCTGGGGCGCGACTACCACAAACTGATGCGCAAACGCCTGGCCACGCTGGCAAAATGGATTGACGAGGCTGTCAACGGCTATGACTACCGGGCATTTGTCGACAGCGCGCCGGTACTTGAGCGCGGACTGGCGCAACGGGCCGGACTGGGTTGGATTGGCAAAAACAACATGCTGATTCACCCCAAAGCCGGTTCGTTCTTTTTTCTGGGTGAAATCTTCACCAATGCCCCTCTGCCCCTGGATGCACCGTTCGACAGCCAACACTGCGGCTCTTGCGCTGCCTGCCTGGACGTATGCCCGACCGACGCCTTTGTAGGCCCTCACCTACTGGATGCCCGGCGCTGCATCAGCTATCTCACTATTGAACTGAAAGGACCGATCCCGGAGGAGCTGCGTTCACAAATGGGCAACCGGGTATTCGGCTGCGACGATTGTCAGTTGGTCTGCCCCTGGAACAAGTTCAACAAGCCCACCGACGAGGAAGACTTCAAACCGAGGCATGGTCTGGACAATTCATCCCTGGCGGGGCTGTTCCTGTGGACCGAGCAGGAGTTTCTGAAGCGCACGGAAGGGTCAGCAATACGGCGCACCGGCTATGAAAACTGGCTCAGGAATCTGGCGGTGGGACTGGGCAACGCCCCCAGCACCATTCCGGTGGTGGAGGCACTCAAAGCCCGGGCCGACCACCCGTCGGAACTGGTCCGCGAGCACGTGGCCTGGGCCTTGAAACAGCACGGACTATAGCTTGAAGAAATGATCCCGGTAGTGACGCAGTTCATTGATGGAGTCACGGATATCGTCCAGAGCCAGATGACTGCCCTGTTTCTTGACTCCTTCCAGCACGTCCGGGCGCCAGCGGCGGGCCAGCTCCTTTACCGTTGAGACATCGAGATTGCGGTAGTGGAAGAAGGCTTCCAGTTTGGGCATGTATTTCACCAGAAACCGCCGATCCTGACCAATACTGTTGCCACAGAGCGGGGATTGTCCTGGCTCCAGATGTTTGCCCAGAAACTCGAGGGTTTGCTGCTCGGCCTCTGCCTCGCTGATGGTACTCTCTTTGACCCGTTGGGTCAGACCACTGGCACCATGGGTGCGGGTACACCATTCATCCATCTGCTCCAGCAGGCTGTCGGGTTGATGAATGGCAATCACCGGCCCCTCTGCCACGATATTCAGCTGGGAGTCGGTGATGATGCTGGCCATCTCGATAATGCGTTCTTGCTCGGGATCCAGACCGGTCATTTCCAGGTCAATCCAGATCAGGCGGTCGCCGTTACTCATCTCGCTGTTACCTATGCCGTTTTGTCGGGTGGATGAAGTTCTGTGTATTGTCCACGATTCACGTATGATGTGATACCCAAACGCCGGTTAACCGATTGAACGCAGATGGCAAAACGACGATTGAACAAACGCCAGCAATGGCGCATCGAAAAGATCCAGAAAGAACGGACGGTGAGAGCTGCACGCAAGGAAAAAGCGGTGGAAGAACAAGCCGCCGCCGGTGAGCTTGGTCCTGAGCAGAATGGACTGGTGATTGCTCACTACGGCCAGCAACTGGATATCGAGGCGCTTGAAGGCCCGGAATCCGGGCAGGTGTTCCGCTGTTTCGTCAGAGCCAACATTGACAGCCTGGTGACCGGAGACCGGGTGGTCTGGCGCCCGGGCAAAAGCAAAACCGGCGTGATTGTTGCCCGCTGTGAACGGGAAAACCTGCTGCAGCGCCCGGACAACTTTGGCGCGCTAAAACCGGTGGCCGCCAATATCGACCATATCATTCTGGTAATTGCCCCCGAGCCCGAGCCCCACGACAACCTGATCGATCGTTATCTGGTGGCGTCTGAAAGCTCTGACATTCCGGCGGTAATCCTGCTGAACAAGACAGATCTGATTAACGACGACAACCGGGATCAGATCGAAGCCCTGCTGGCCAGATATCAGGCGCTGGGCTATGAGGTGGCGCGCACTTCAGCCGCAGAAACCGCCGGCACGCCAGCCCCGGAAGTAGAAGCTCTGGTGCGGAATCAGACCAGTGTCTTTGTGGGTCAGTCCGGCGTGGGCAAGTCTTCCATCATTCAGACACTGTTACCGGATGAACTGCTACGGGTGGGCGCGGTCTCCGAGAGTACCGGCAAAGGCGTGCATACCACCACCACGGCAAAACTGTTCCACCTGCCCGGGGGGGGCGATCTGATCGATTCTCCGGGTATCCGGGAGTTCGGTCTCTGGCACATGACGCCGCAGGAAGTGGAATACGGCTTTCGGGAAATCCGGCCGCTGATCGGGCTCTGCAAATTCCGCAACTGCCGGCATATGGGCGACCCAGGCTGCGCCCTGGATGCCGCCGCCGAGGCCGGAGATATCTCCCCGGAACGCCTGAAGAGCTTTCATCGAATCCTTCAGGATATGACCGATCAGCAGGCACGAGGGCTCAAACTGACCTGAGCCCCGGATCAAAGCTACCAATTGAGCTCGCCGGGAGCGGGTTCTTCTTTTGGCTGGAACCACTCTCCGTCTTCTAACTGCTCCCGGGCCTGCTGCTCCTGTTCCTCCGTTGGACGCGTGAGATCAATCAGCGGCTTATCGGAACGTCCGGCCCCGGTCTCAATACTGTCGGCGGTCTTTTTATTCAGGACAATAATGGAAATGCGTCGGTTCACCGGAGCCGTGGGATTGTCCTTGTCGAACAGCACCGAATCACTTAGCCCCACCACCCGGGCAATCTGCTCCAGCCGGACGCCACCGGCAACCAGTGCTCGCCGCGCGGTGTTGGCGCGATCTGCCGACAACTCCCAGTTGGTGTAACCCGGCCGGCCACTGAACGGTGTGGCGTCGGTATGGCCGGTAATACTGATTTTGTTATCGACCGAGCCGAGCTTCTTCGCCAGCTCAAAGAGAATGTCCTGGGAGTAGTACTTCAATTCATCCCGGCCACTGTCGAACATCGGACGTCCTGACCTGTCCACAATCTGGATTCTCAGTCCCTCATCCGTAATGTCTAGTAAAAGCTGGTCTTTGAATTCTTGAAGCGTATCGCTGTTCTCTATGCGTTCCTGAAACTCCTGGAACAACTGCCTCATTCTGCGTTGCTCCAGCGTATCTGCAAGCTCATCTACGACCTCATCTTCTATCTGGATGGTACTGGCTTCCTGATCCTGGGTAGCCTCTTCAATGACAGAAGCACTGCCCTCAAGGTCTACCGGATTCGGTGAGCCGCCGTCAGTAAAGCCCACAGGGTCCTTAAAGTAACCTTCTACCGCCAGCTTCTGCTCTGGGGTTGCCGTCGCGGTCAGCCAGAGCACCAGAAAAAACGCCATCATCGCGGTCGCAAAATCGGCAAACGCAACTTTCCAGGAGCCGCCGTGATGCCCGCCGACAACCTTTTTCTTGCGTTTGATGATGATCGGCTGTTCTTCCAAGATACTCTCCGAGGCTAACCAGGCTTTTTGTTACTTTGAGCGAACGTGGTCATTGAGCTCCTGAAATCCCGGTCGCTTTTCAGTAGGGAGTGCCTTGCGCCCAAATTCGATTGCCATTTGGGGAGCCTGTCCTGACACCGTCGCGACAATGGCCGATTTAACACACTCGTAGGCTTTCAGCTCATATTTGGCGGCATGCTCAAGCGCAATCGAGGTTGGCCCGACAAAACCATACCCCATCCAGATGCCGAGAAAGGTACCAACAAGTGCTGCCGCAACGCTCAAGCCGATTTTCTCCGGCCCTTCCGTGAGGAACCCCATGGTGATAACGATCCCCAGCACGGCGGCGACAATACCCAGCCCTGGCAGAGCATCAGCAATCTTGTTGACCGCATGAGCAGGCTCTTCAAGCTCGTGCTGTCGATTTTCGATTTCGTTTTCCATCATGCCTTCCAGCTCATGCGGCGCCATATTGCCGGAGCTGATGATACGCAGGTAATCGGTGATGAAATCCAACAGGTGTTTGGATTTCATAATCGCCGGATAACGACTGAAGATCTGGCTCGACTCCGGATTATCGATGTCCTCCTCAATGGCCATGACGCCCTGCTTGCGGGACTTGTCGAACACCTCATAGAGCAGACTTAACAAATCCATGTAATAGGATTTATTGAAAGGAGACCCGGTCAGCAACCGGATACACGCCTGAAACACCTCTTTTACCGTGTGTAACGGGTTGGCGATGATAAATGAACCAACGGCCGCTCCGCCGATAATCAGGATTTCTGTCGGCTGCCACAAAACCGCCAGATTGCCGCCGTGCAGAACGTACCCACCAAGAACGCACGCAACAACGACCACAGCTCCAATGATCAATAACATGGTGACTATGCACGCCTTTTGTCTGGTTAACGGCCGGGGCCGGTTACTACCCGAAGCTGGCTCAGCCGGGAACACCCAAAATGTGATCTGATAATAGCAAGCATCAACCGTAACAGCGAAGCTGTGAAACAATTTCTATACACTGCGCCGGGTTTGGTAGACTACCGCGCTTTATGATCGCAAGAGTCTCCCGGAATGCTTGATAAACTGTTTGTTCTTAGCCAATACGTCACACCCCAGCTGGCGGTTTCCCGCCTGGCAGGCCGTCTGGCCGACAGCGAGAGCACTCCAGCCCTGAAAAACCGTGTGATCAAATGGTTTATCGGCCGCTATGGCGTGAACATGAGCGAGGCCGCTGAGCCAGACTTTACCGCCTACCCCACGTTCAACGCGTTTTTTACCCGTGCACTCAAGCCGGGCGCTCGCACCATAGACCCCGCACCGGAAACCCTCACCAGCCCAGTGGACGGCGCCATCAGCCAGATTGGCCAGATCAGCACAGACCGTGTATTCCAGGCCAAGGGACAGTCATTCAGTCTCACTGAACTGCTCGGCGGCGATGACGAACGGGCCGAGCCCTTCCGGGAAGGCGAGTTCGCCACTATTTACCTGTCGCCCAAGGATTACCACCGTATTCACATGCCCATGGCTGGCACCCTGAAAGAAATGGTCTACGTACCCGGGAAGCTGTTCTCAGTCAATCCGGTAACCGCCGAAAATGTGCCGAACCTGTTCGCCCGAAACGAACGGGTGGCTTGCCTGTTCGACACCGAGGCGGGCCCCATGGCTATGGTATTGGTCGGCGCGATGATTGTGGGCAGCGTGGAAACCACCTGGGCCGGCGTGGTAGCGCCCAATTCCGGCAAAGTTATGCAATGGCAGTACCACGGAGACGATGCCGTTACGTTTGAAAAAGGTCAGGAAATGGGCCGTTTCCGCCTGGGCTCAACCGTCGTGCTGGTGATGCCCAAGGGTGCAGTTAAATGGCAACCGAACCAGGTGGCCGAGAAAACGGTACAGCTGGGTGAAGCCTTCGGCAAACTGAACGTCAAATAGCAGGGCTCAGGCCCGCTCAATCGGAAACGCAATCACGTCCTGAATATTGCGACTGCCCAGCTTGAGCATCAACAGCCGGTCGAGTCCCATGGCCACACCGGCGCATTCCGGCAGGCCTGTCTCCAGCGCCGCCAGAAAAGGCTCGTCCAGCGCCATCTCCGGCTTGCCACTGGCACGCCGGAGCCGGTTATCCGCGGCAAAACGGGCTCGCTGATCGGCCGGATCCGTCAACTCCCAGTAACCGTTACACAGCTCGAGACCATTGATGTAGAGCTCAAACCGGTGCGCCACTCTAAAGCCCTGATGCTCAGAGATGCGCGCCAGAGCTGCCTGAGAGGCGGGGTAGCGGTTAATGAAAACCGGTTGCTCTCGGCCCAATTCCGGTTCCACCACGAAACTCATCACCAGATCCAGGCAGCCATCCCGGCCGAGGCCGGCCAGCTGTTCCGGCTCCAGCCACTGTTCACAGTAGCGTTCAAGGTCCCGGTCGGTGATGGTCATCGGGTCGATACCCGCAATGGACTGCATCGCCTCACGGTAGCTGAGGGTTACCGGAGGCGAGCACTCCAGCCAGCCACAGACCAGATCCGCTACTTCCCGCATCAGCTGTTGATCGTCAAAGCCAACGCGGTACCACTCCAGCATGGAGAATTCCGGATTGTGACGTTTGCCTCGTTCACCGTTACGAAACACCCGGGCAACCTGGAATATTGATCCTGAACCTGCGGCCAGAAGCCGCTTCATGTGATACTCAGGGGAGGTCTGCAACCAGCCCCCCTGAACGCCGCCGGCGTCAACCACAGCGGGAATGCCGTCGAGATTGACGTCAGTCACACCGTGGCGTCCCAGCACCGGTGTTTCTACTTCCAGCACCTGCCGCTCAGAAAAAAAGCCGCGCACGTGGGCCAGAAGCTGTGCGCGGCTTTCCAGAGCGGCCCGGGTAGCAGCAGGCTGCCAGACAGGGCCATCAGTCATGATCGGTGATCAGCTGCTTTTGACACGGTTGACGTATTCACCGGAGCGGGTATCAACCTTCAGCACTTCACCAATAGTGATGAACAGGGGCACGTTCACAACGGCACCGGTAGACAGGGTCGCGGGCTTGGAGCCGCCCTGAGCCGTATCGCCTTTCATGCCCGGATCGGTATCAACCACTTCCAGCTCGACAAAGTTCGGCGGGGTCACGGTCAGCGGCGCGCCGTTGTACAAAGTCACGGTGTAAACGTCCTGCTCTTTCAGCCACTTGACGGTATCGCCAACCGCCTTGGCATCAGCCGCGTACTGCTCGAAGGAGCCATCAGTCAGCATGAAGTGCCAGAACTCGCCATCGGTATACAGGTATTCCATATCCTGCTCGACAACGTCGGCCGCTTCCAGAGACTCTCCGGATTTGAAGGTACGCTCCCAAACCCGGTTGGTCATGAGGTTGCGCAGCTTGACCCGGTTGAATGCCTGGCCCTTGCCCGGCTTGACGAATTCATTCTCGAGCATGATACAAGGGTCGCCATCCAGCAAAACCTTGAGACCGCTGCGAAATTCGTTGGTAGAATATGAAGCCATGAAATGTCCACCTGACAGACTGTCGTTAAAATTTCAAAGGTCGCTATGATACAGCGAACCCCCGCCCGTATAGAAGCCCGCGATGCCAGCCATCCACCCGATGTCCGGGTTGAACCAGGCAACACACCGGACTGGCAACAGATACTAAGCCAATCGGTCACGACGCCGGAACAACTGCTGGAACGTCTGGGGCTCGCTCCGGAGGACTGGTTCAGAGGCGCCGCCTGCGGCCACAGACTGTTTCCGATCCGGGTGCCCGAGCCCTACCTGGCACGGATTGAGCAAGGCAACCCGGATGACCCCTTGCTGCAGCAAGTACTTCCTGTCGCCCAGGAGGCGGAGATTCATCCGGATTTCGTATCGGACCCGCTGGAAGAGGCGTCGGCCATCCAGACAACCGGCCTGATTCGCAAATACACCAGCCGTGCCTTGCTCATGATCACGGGACAATGCGCTATCAATTGCCGCTACTGTTTTCGTCGGCATTTTCCCTACGGCGATCACCGTCTTGGGCCGGAAGACCGACGCCAGGTCATCGACAGCCTGTCCGCCAGCCCGGAAATCAACGAAGTGATTTTCAGTGGTGGCGACCCACTGGCAGTGAACGACCGCCTGCTCTCGCAATGGGCCGAACTGCTTGGTGACATCCCCCATCTTCGCCGGTTGCGCATTCATTCCCGCCTGCCCGTGGTGATACCACAGCGGGTATGCGACAGCCTGATTGACTGGCTGTCCCGAACCCGACTGCAAAAGGTCCTGGTGGTGCACGTGAATCACCCGGCAGAAATCGACCAGGCCACCCGCCAGGCATTCCGACGTCTGAGCGAGGCCGGGGTTACCCTGCTGAACCAGAGCGTAATCCTCAGAGGTGTCAACAATAGCAGCGCCACACTCTCAGCCTTGAGCGAGACGCTGTTCGAAGCGGGGGTTATGCCCTATTACCTGCACGCCTTTGATCCCGTCTCCGGTGCCCGGCACTTCTCCGTGAGTGACACCGACGCCATCCGGATAGTTAACGAAATGCTGGAAAATCTGCCCGGCTTCCTGGTTCCAAAGCTGGTTCGGGAGCTTCCCGGCCGCGCCAGCAAGACCCCGCTGGACCTGGGCTCGTGAGACCTGTCGCAAAAGATGGCCTATTTTCACTTGTCAAAGATTGTCAACTCGTGATTTTCTCGCTTTTTGTCGTTGCTTTGCTATCTTAAAGTGCAAGATCCATAAACAATAACGACCTGTATTTTCGGCGTTTTCGCTGAGTTACAACTACCGCGGTCCCGACATTGGCGTGAGAACATGGATGGTAAGATCCTGAAACCAGAGCTCAAGGTTCCTGAACAGAAAACAGCCAGCCTGTCGTTTTGCGACACCAGCCCCAAGGCCTTTCGCGCCTGGGCGGATCAGTTGCCGATGGCCAATACCGGTGAGGCATCTCGTCAGCTATATCACGCGATCATTGAGCTGAACCATCTGTTCCTGTCGCCGCTCCAGCGCCTGCAATTTCTGGAAATCGTGCGGGACAAGATTCATTTTGTCTGTAATGAGCTATCGCGACACTTCCTCGGGCTCGCCATCGCGCTGCCTGAAAAGCAGCGAAAGATTGCCAATCTGACCCAGGCACTTCAGCTGCACCTGGCCGCCGGATACAAGCTTTGTCTGCTTGAATACGTAGACAATGGCGGAGTAGACAAACACCGGCGCCAAATTGCCACGGCAATCCATAGGGCAATGTCGGAGCTGGCCGCCACCATACTTCGGTCCCATCAACTGTATTGTCCGAGCCCGGCCAGCAGCTGGCTGGAATGCCATCGCATGTTCCGTTTTGCGCACCGGAACAAACTGGCCAACATGGAGGTGGATGACGACACCCTCACGCACCGAAGAGCCAGTACGGTTGTCGACAGCTACAAACGTATTCTTCTGCTCGGCTGTGCGCGGCCTAACCAACTGCGTCAGGCCGAATTGACACAGGTGTATGATCTGTTCGAATCCTGGACCGAGCACTGCCAGTGTGCCCCGAACCTAGGCCCCGACAGCCTGTTCGTCATCAATATGGAAAAAGACAATCCGCCGGTCTACCGCAGCCTGCTCGAAAATACACCGGGCAATGAAAGCTTCAGCTTCGACACCCGCGATCTGTCCACCCTGCTGGCAGAGACACTGCACGCCAGGCGCCAAGACGGCCATGGAGGCGAAGCCCTCAAGATTCCCTCCACGGTGAGCGATACCTTACTTACGCACCTGAGCCAGGCACTCGGCATTCTGGCCAAGCGCAACTTTAACCGCATCGCCAGCCAGGGCACGCTGGAAGTGTGCGTAGGTCTCACCGCTGCGCACTACTTCGTAGCCGGCCAGAAAGCGTTCTCGGAGTTCCTGGATGGCAACGAAAGCAGTCATCTCGAATCCGATAACCTGTTTATCCGGAATGCCAATCGCAAGGCAGATGCCTGGTCCGGCGCACACGATGCCGGCCCGAACGAAGACCGGCTGCATTCTGCCGATGCCCCGATCAACTTCCGCACCAGTGGTGGCAGTCATCAGCCCTCCGGCAGCCAGGACAAAAACCGGCCGCGATCGCACCATGCACTACTGGTCAATACCAGCCCCGGCGGCTACTGCGTAGCTTGGGAGAGTAATGTCCCGGCGTCACTCCAGGCCGGTGAAATTCTGGGCGTACGAGAACAGAGCTCGCACCCCTGGAGCATTGCCGTTGTGCGCTGGCTGCGCCAGATCCGCAACCAGGGCACTCAGGTGGGCATAGAGCTACTGGCACCGAGCGCCGCGCCCTGTGCCGTGCGACTTATCCAGAAAGTCGGCAACAGCAGCGAGTACCTCAGGGGCCTGCTGCTGCCCGAAATCAGCGTGGTCAATCAGGCCGCGACACTGATTACCCCGCGGCTGCCGTTCCAGACCGGCAGCCGGATCTCGCTGCTGCAAGATGGCCGTGAAGACCAGGGACAGCTACTGAAAAAAGTCTCGGCCACTGGCAGCATCAGCCAGTTCGAGCTGAAACTCCAGAACCCCATCACCCCAACTGCCGGTCGTGGTGCTCCCCCATCAACGCCAGGCACCACGGAAGACGAATTTGACTCACTGTGGCCGTCGCTTTAAATAGTGCGGCCCGTCAACTGCCGGCATGGCCAGGGTTGTTATTGCTGGCCAACCCCTGCATCATTCATCCGTGAATATCCGGCACCACGAGACGTCTGACGAATGCAGAAGAAAAACACGACCGTACACCTGCTGATTCTTGACCCATCACAAAACGATGCGGAATCCATGGTCAGCTTGCTCCGCAACTCCGGCAAGGCTACCCGCGCTCACCGGATTACCTCGGAAGAAGATCTGGAAGAAGCGCTCAAGACCTCCAACTGGGACTTGCTGTTGGCACGCGACCTGGAACAGGAATTCGGGGCAGACGATGCTCTGGCCATGGTCAAGCGCATGGACAAGGACATCCCCTTCGTTCTGCTGACCGAGGAATACAGCCGCGAGCGTACCGTCAACATCATCCGTGCCGGTGCCCAGGATGCCGTGCCCTTTCAGTACACCGACCAGCTCGTTCTGGTGGTCAAGCGGGAGCTGGCAGCTCTTGAGGAACGTCGCAAACGCCGGGTACTGGAATCTCATCTGCGTGAGGCCGAGCAGCGATGCCAGTTGCTGCTGGAAAGTTCCAAGGATGCCATTGCCTACATCAACGATGGCATGCACATCTATGCCAACCAGTCCTACATGGAATTCCTGGGCTACGACGACATCGACGAGCTGATTTGTATTCCGGTGCTCGATACCCTTACGCCGGAAAGCCAGGAGAAATACAAGGAGTTCATGAAAGCGTTCGCCGAAGAGCGCAAAGATGGCATGACTCTGAACTGCACCGCGCGCCGCAGTGACGACCACGAATTGAATGTCACCATGTCGGTGTCCGCAGCCACATACGACGGAGAGGCCTGCACTCAGATCGTTCTGCAACCGGAACACAGCGATGCCGAGCTGGAGGAAAAGCTGAAACAGATCAGCAGCCAGGATTTGCTGACCGGCCTGTACAACCGTCAGTACCTGATGGATGCCCTGGCCCAGGCTATCGCCACGGCTGGCAAGGACAACAAGACCGGCGCCCTTGCCTACATTGCCCTGGATAATTTCCTGAGCATGAAGAGCCAGGTCGGCATCTCCGGCGCGGATCTGTTGTTGGGCGATCTCGCCACCCTGCTTCGGGAACAGGCCGGCGACGAGGTCACCCTGGCCCGCCTGAGCGACGATGCCTTCTGCGTCATGTGTCTGCCCTGTGATGAAGCCAGCATGGAAAGTCTGTGCGAGCGCATCCGCAAAGCGGTCGAGGACCACTTGTTCGACATCAACGGCCGGACAGTTCCGCTGACCGTGTCCATCGGTATCGCCGCGATCACGGAAAACTCACCAAAGGCCGAAGAACTCATGGGCCGGGCCCATACTGCCTCGGCCGATGTGAAAAAACAGGAAGGCCACGAGCGTGGCAACGGCATCCTGGTCTATAACCCGGCTGAATACGAGAGCCTCGATGAAACCAATTCGGTAGAGGCCATTCTCAAGGCTCTGGACGATAACCGTTTCCGGCTGCTGTTCCAGCCCATCATCAACCTGCGCGGTGAGGGTGAGGAGCATTACGAGGCCTTTGTCCGGATGCTCAACAAAGACAACGAAGAAGTCTCGCCCTATGACTTCCTGCCGCCGATGGGACCCAGCGATACCGCCATCAAGATCGACCGCTGGGTTATCCTGCAAACCATCAAGCAGCTATCGAGCCACCGCTCAAGGGGCCACGACACTCGCCTGTTCCTGAACATCACAGCCGAGACGCTGCAGGACAAGACCTTCACGCCCTGGCTCAGCGTTGCCCTCAAAGCTGCCCGCTTGCCGGGAGATTCGCTGATCTTCCAGATCCGCGAAGGCGATGCCAACAACTACATGAAGCAGGCCAAGGACTTCACCAAGGCGGTGCACGAACTGCACAGCAAGGTATCCATTTCCCAGTTCGGCTGCGCACTCAATCCGTTCAACACCCTCAAGCACATTGAGGCGGATTACGTGAAGATTGATGGTTCGTTCACGGAAGAAATCCAGAAGAGTGACGAGGCCAAAGAGCAGGTCAAGGAAATGGTCAAGAGCCTGCAGAATGCCGGCAAGCTGACCATCATCCCGCTGGTGGAAAACGCCGGCGTTCTTGCGACGCTCTGGCAGGCAGGCGTGAACTACATTCAGGGCTACTACCTGCAGGCGCCGGTACCGGAGATGAACTACGACTTCGGCGACAACTGATCAACGGCCGCTTAACCAAAAAAGGGCGAGATCATTCTCGCCCTTTTTTGGTTTCAGAGGTGGGTATTCTGAAGCGTTTGATTGGTCTCGCTTTCCCGGAACCCGATCAGGTACAGGATGGCATCCAGCCCTAAGGTGGAGATGGAGTGGCGTGCCGACTCCTTGACCAGTGGCTTGGCCCGGAAAGCAACTCCCAGGCCCGCCTGACTGAGCATTGGCAGATCATTGGCGCCGTCCCCAACGGCAATCACCTGTTCCCGGGAAATGTGCTCTTTCTCAGCTATTTCCAGCAACAACTCCGCCTTTCGCTTACCATCTACAATCTGACCTTTCACCTCACCGGTTACTTTGCCGTCGATAATCTCCAGCTCGTTGGCGTAGATATAGTCAATACTCAGCTTACTCTGAAGATGACGAGCAAAATAGGTGAAGCCGCCAGACAGGATGGCGGTCCGATAGCCCAGCGCCTTCAGACTGCGAATCAGGTGCTCGGCCCCTTCGGTCATGCGCAGTCGGTTGGCGATCCCTTCAAGCACCGACTCGTCCAGCCCCTTCAACAGGGCCAGGCGCTCGGCAAAGCTCTGACTGAAATCCAGCTCACCCTGCATGGCACGCTCGGTGATCTCAGCGACCTGCTCACCGACTCCCGCTTCATGGGCCAGCTCGTCGATCACCTCAGCTTCAATCAGCGTGGAGTCCATATCGAACACCACCAGCCTGCGGTTGCGTCGGAAGATCGAATCTTCCTGGAAGGCGATATCCACATTCATCTCGCCGGCAATGTGCAGGAAATCGGCCCGAAGCTGTTCAAGATCCGAGGGCGTTCCCCGTACCGAGAACTCGACACAGGCAATGCGGTTTTCCGAGGTGTTCAGCGACGGCCTTGCCGACAGCCGGGTAATATTGTCAATGTTCAGGCCATGGCGGGCCGTAATCGCCGACACCCTGGCGATCTGCTCAGCCTTGATGTCGCGGGAAAGCAGGGTCACGATGTAACAGGCCCGGTTGCGGCCCTCAGCCCAGGCCTGATATTCCTGCTCGGTAATCGGCGCAAAATGCACCTGCAGATCCAGCGCGTGCAGCCGGAACAGCAAATCCCGGATTACCGGAGAGGATTTTGACTCATCCGGGATCTCGATCAGAATGCCCCAGGTCAGATGGTCATGAATGACCGCCTGGCCTATATCCAGAATTCGGACATCGTAACGCCCCATGATTCCAGTGATTTCCGAGGTCAGGCCGGGTTTGTCCCGGCCCGATACGTTTACCAGCACCAGCTCACTCACTGTCTGTATTCTCCCCGCTCTGGGCTTCTTCCTCGGCCCGCGCAGCCGAAGGAATCACATCAATACCATCCACACGCTGCAGGCCCCGTGGCAGCTTGTGACCACGACGGCCCCGCTCACCCAGGTAGTGCTCAAGATCGCCAAACCGCAGGCCGAGCTTGCGCTTGCCCGCTTTCACTTCCAGCTGATCCTCTTCACCAAACACGGCGACAGCAACCACGTATTCTTCGCGATTCTGCACCCGGGCGGAGGGAATACTGATGATCTTGTTACCTTTACCCTTGGCCAGCTCCGGCAGCTCGCTGAGCGGGAACACCAGCATGCGGCCCTCATTGGATATGGCCGCCAGGTACAGGGTCGATGCCGTTTCCGGAATCATTACCGGTGGCATGATTCTGGCGCCTTTGGGTACGCTGACCACGGCCTTGCCCGCGCGATTCTTGCTGATCATGTCGTTCAGCGACGTGACGAAACCATAGCCACCGTCGGTGACCAGCAGTGTCTTACGCTCGGGATTACCCATCAACAAACCGGAGAAAGTAGCTCCGGAGGGGGGATTGATCCGCCCGGTCAGGGGCTCGCCCTGCCCCCTGGCAGACGGCAGACTGTGGGCCATTAATGAATAGGCCCGGCCGGTGGAATCCAGGAAAATCGCCTGCTGGTTGTTGCGCCCCTTCGCCGCCAGGGCAAAACGGTCGCCAGACTTGTAGCTGAGACCAGCGGGGTCAATGTCGTGACCCTTGGCCGCGCGAACCCAACCCTTATCGGACAGCACCACCGTCACCGGATCGTTGGATACCAGATCGGTTTCGCTGAAGGCGCGGGCTTCCTCCCGCTCGACAATCGGCGAACGGCGGTCATCACCAAAGGTCTCGGCATCCTGCTCGAGTTCGGTCTTGATCAGTTCGCGAAGCCGATCTTCTGAGCCCAGAATGGCCTGCAGCTCATCGCGCTCGGCGGAGAGCTCATCCTGTTCGCCGCGAATTTTCATTTCTTCGAGCTTGGCCAGGTGCCGCAATTTCAGCTCCAGAATGGCCTCGGCCTGCTCCGCCGACAAACCAAAGCGCGCCATCAGTTCGGCCTTGGGCTTGTCTTCGGTGCGGATAATCTCGATTACCTCATCAATATTGAGGTAGGCAATCAACAAGCCTTCCAGAAGATGCAGCCGGGCCAGCACCTTGTCCAGGCGATGCTGCAAACGGCGTGTTACCGTTGTTTTCCGGAATGCCAGCCACTCGGTCAGAATGGTGTACAAGCCTTTTACGCCTGGCCGGCCATCGTTGCCAATCACGTTGATGTTGACCCGATAGGTCTTCTCCAGATCGGTACTGGCAAACAAGTGAGCCATCAGCCCGTCCAGATCAACCCGATTGGAGCGGGGCACAATCACCAGACGGGTCGGATTTTCATGATCCGATTCATCGCGCAGGTCTGCTACCATGGGCAGCTTCTTGGTCTGCATCTGCTGGGCAATCTGCTCCAGCACCCGGTTTCCGGAGACCTGGTGGGGCAAATCAGTGATCACCACTTCGCCATTCTCGCGAATCCAGCGTGCGCGCATCCGCAGCGAACCCCGCCCGGTCTCGTACATCTGGCGCAAGTCTTTGCGGGGAGTGATGATTTCAGCCCTGGTCGGGAAGTCCGGTCCTTTGATGTGTTCGCACAACTCATCCACGGACGCATCGGGCTGATCCAGCAAACGAATACAGGCGGCTGTGACTTCCCGAACATTATGGGGTGGAATATCCGTCGCCATACCAACGGCAATACCCGTGGTACCGTTGAGCAGCACGTGCGGAAGCCGGGCCGGAAGCACCGAGGGTTCTTCCATGGTGCCATCAAAGTTTGGCACCCAATCCACGGTTCCCTGCCCGAGCTCACTGAGCAGCACTTCCGCAAAGGGTGCCAGCCGCGATTCGGTATATCGCATGGCGGCAAAGGATTTGGGATCATCCGGAGACCCCCAGTTACCCTGCCCGTCTACCAGCGGGTAGCGGTAAGAAAACGGCTGGGCCATGAGCACCATGGCCTCGTAACAGGCACTGTCGCCGTGCGGGTGGAACTTACCAAGCACATCACCCACGGTACGAGCCGATTTCTTGTACTTGGAGGTGGACTTCAGCCCCAGCTCCGACATGGCGTATACAATCCGCCGCTGTACGGGCTTGAGCCCGTCCCCTACGTTGGGCAGAGCCCGGTCCAGAATGACATACATGGAATAGTCCAGGTACGCCTTCTCGGTGTAGTCCCGGAGTGATACCCGCTCGAAACCTTCATCCGTTGTCTGAAACTCTGGCATGGACGCCTCTTTGCCTTGGATGCCTATCAATGTTGTGGCGCACATTATATGGACGCCAGCCCCGATACACCAATTTCCAATAGCGGAATTCCCGCATGGAGACTCTGTAAGGTGAGCCGTATTCTCGCCACAGTGATTAGAACGCCGTTTACTCTCTGAACAAGCGGAAACCTATGAAACCCAATCTCAAAGCCTGCGGGCAAGCCATGGTTACGGCCATGGTCAATGCGGTTCTGGCCGTTGCCCTGATGCTCCTGGTGGAGTTTGCCATCAGTGGTACCTTCCAGGTTCCCGAGCCCTATATCTGGGCGGGGGTACTGATATGGGCCGTTATTTTCGCCGCCCAGTTCCTCCGTCAACGGCATCTTTGCCGTGCCTGTGAACAGACTGACGAACCGTCATCCGCCGAAACCGTCGGCAAATCCTGACCCATATCAAGGGCCTGGCATCTCAAATGTGACAAATCTGCCCCCCCTGCTACGCTTTGGATAAGACATTAACGTCGAAGCCTGGGGGGTTAGATGACCGCTCTGAAGAAACTCGGATTACGCACCAAAATCGCACTTCCTTTTGCCATCACGGCGCTTGCCTTGGTCATCGTCGGTGTCTTCAGCGTTCTGACGGCACGTAATCTGGTTTCCGATACCGACGACATAGCCGCCACCTACCTGCCTTCGGTCAGCCAGATCCTCAATGGTGACCGCGATCTCTATCAGGCACTGGTGGCCCAAATGACACTGCTGGACCAGGCCTTCAACAATGAAGACACCTCCGGAGCTCTGGAGGATTCCAATGAAAACACCGAGCAAGCCAGGCAGCGCTTCCTGGAAAGCTCTCAACGCCTTGCAGGAACGGGCATTTCGGATGTCAGCGACGGATTCGAAGGGGCATTTGATCGCTGGGAACAATCCGCTCGGAGGGTGATGGAGCTGGCCTCAAACGGCAATCCGGAACAAGCCCGGAGTCTCGCTGCCACAGAAACAGCCCCATTGTTTGACCAACTCCGGGATTATTACGACAACGCCGGTGCTCACGCTGACGAGCAGGCTCAACAACGTTCCGCTGAAGCCTCCGCCGAAGGCACTTCCAGTTCGGCCACCGTTCTTGCGATCACCGTGATTGCCATCATTATCGCCATTGCGTTGTTCTTTGTATTCATGAAACTGATCATCTCTTCGATCAGCGCCCTCCGGGATCAGCTCGACAACATTGCCCAGGGCGAAGGCGACCTGACTCAGCGGGTTCCGGTAACGGTCGAGGATGATCTCGGCAAATTGGCCAGAAGTTTCAACCAGGTACTGGAAAACCTGCAGGGCATGATCGGGTCCATTCAGAATCTGAGTCGCGATCTCGGTGCGGGTGCCACCGAGCTGGCCACTGCCGCCCGGGACAACAACGATGGTGTGACCCGCCAGACCGACTCCATTTCCATGGTGGCCACCGCTATCAACGAAATGCAGAGTGCGATTGAAGAAGTAGCCGGGAACGCCTCCCGCGCCGCAGAGATCACTCGCGAAGCGGAAACCAAGGGGAACAACAGCGCCCAGATCATCCGCAACTCGTCGAAACAGGTGCACCGCCTGGCCGCCCAGATTTCCAAAGCGGTTGAGGTTATCCGCAAACTTTCTGCGGATTCCGACAACATTACTTCGGTGCTGGATGTCATTCGCGGCATTGCCGAGCAGACCAACCTGCTGGCTCTGAACGCCGCCATTGAGGCTGCCCGGGCCGGTGAGCAAGGCCGTGGGTTCGCCGTGGTGGCGGATGAAGTCCGTACTCTGGCGCAACGCACCGGCCAGTCGACAGAAGATATTCAGACCATGATAACCGCACTGCAGACCGGTGTTTCGGACGTCGTGAGCGTGATGGAGACCGGCAGCAAGGAGGCCACCGAAACCGAACGGCTGGCAACGGAAGCGGAACAGGAACTCCAGGCCATTCTGGAAGCGATCTCCAGTATCACCGACGTCAACACCAGTGTGGCGTCCGCCACCGAAGAGCAGACTCAGGTGGTAGATGAAATTAACCGGAGCATTACTGATATCAATGATCTGGCTGCGGCCAGTGCCGATCGGTCCAAAGCCATCGATGGCATTGCCAAATCGCTGGAGAGCTATGTCAGGGAGCTGGAACAACAGACAGGGCGGTTCCGGGTTTAACCGGACCGCCGCGTCATCGCCGGAAGGATCCGATTACTGGCGAATGCCTTCTACCGAGATTTCGATTTCCACGGTTTCGGAGGCTTTGCCAAGATCCATGGGAATGCCGAAATCCTTCAGGCGCAACTCGGTTTCAGCCTCAAAACCCATGCGATAGCCTCCCCAGGGGTCTTCACCGTGGCCAACCAGCTCAGCATCCAGGGTGATTTCCCGGGTAACGCCACGCAGAGTCAGATCACCAATGATGTCCGCCTCACCGGCCTCGTCAACCACTACGCGCTTGCTCTTGAACGTCGCTTCCGGGAACTCACTCACGTACAGGAAGTCTTCGCTGCGCAAATGCTTGTCGCGCTCGGCATGGTTGCTGTCAACGCTGGAGGTATCGATCGTTACTGATACAGAGCTGTTTTCGGGATTGTCCGCATCGTAGGTGAACTCACCATCAAAATCGTTGAATCGACCGTACAGCCAGCTGTAGCCCAGATGGGAAATCTTGAAGGTTACGAACTGGTGCGTGCCCTGGGTATCGAAGGCGTAAGTACCGCTGTGCTCGTTTGCCTGCACAGAGGCAACCATCGCGGCTGAAATGGCTGAAGCCAGAAGAATCTTCTTCATTAATCACTCCTTTTGAGTCTGTTTTGCGTTGAGTTAAGAGAGTTAGCTGTCCCGGAACTGTCAGGCCAACCCAAGCATTCTGCGAAGCGTACTGTCCCGGTCGATCAAGTGATGCTTCAACGCCCCCAGCGCATGAACGCCGGCCAGGACGACAATCGCCCAGGTGCTCCAGTAATGGATGGCTCCCGCCGTATCTTCGAGGCCTTTCACCTGGCCTGTCACCGATGGCACCTGAAACCAGCCGAACACATGGATCGCAGAGCCGTCAGCCGTTGAAATCAGATAGCCACTGATCATGGCGACAAAGATCAACAGATACAGCGCCACATGCGCCAGGTGAGCAGAAACCACCTCCCAGCGCTGGTGATTGGGCAAAGGCCTGGGCGGCGGGCTTAACAGCCGCCAGACCAGTCTGAGCACCATCGCCATGAACAGGAGAATACCCACGCTGCGGTGGATGTCCGGCCCCTGTCGGTACCAGGGATCATAATAAGAGAGATCGACCATCCAGAAGCCCAGGGCAAACAGGCCGATAATGGTGACGGCCACCAGCCAATGCAGCAGGATTGCCACCCACCCATATGCGTCTTCTGAATTCTTTGCCTGCATAAAAACAATCGCCTCCGTTGCTGATGTGGACCCAAACGGCTTTTCCACGTCCTCCAGATAAGATCAGCATAGTCTAGAAGGACAGAGAGCTGACCAAAATCAAAATGTTTTGCTGGCCTGCATCAGATTTTCTGACCATAGCATCCACGATCCGCAAACACTTGACAGCAACCACTTTGGTCGTATGCGGTTTTACGGATTGTTGAAAATTATGACAGCGATAAACTTTAACCATACTTTTAATCCGCCCCGTCCGGGGCCTCAGTGACCGAGAGGAAACGACATGGAACTTGAATTTGACGAGTCTGTGGTAGTACCCAGCAACAACTGATTTGATACAGACCCGGCTACTGCCGGGTTTTCTTTACCACCGTTTTAATGCCTGAAAGATACAAACTGTTTCGTCTTTTATGCATTAAGTAGTGGTAATGGTTCTTGTTTTTTGGCAACCTTCGACGAATTGATGAGGTAACGCCTGAATTTCAGGCGTCCGTGCCAGGGACACAGGCACAGTGGCTAACAGATTGGCGTGTACTTCAGTACTGCGCCAATGTATTCGTTGAAGGGTACAGACCTGCCTATGTCCCACAATCTTCCCGATTCGCTACCCGCGCCGGAAGTAGACCTGCTTTCCCCCATGCTTAATCAGCAGGGTCAGGTGTGGACAGCGGATTTTCGCGGGCTCAAACTGCGCACCGCCCTTCAGCCGATTTACAGCATTTCCCACAAACGTACCGTCGGTTATGAAGCCCTGATCCGGGCCTTCGATAACGACAATTCAGCTGTTCTGCCTTTGCACCTGTTCGAGCTGCCCGCATCCGAAGCCGAAAATCTGTTGCTGGACAGACTCTGCCGGTACCTGCACATTCGCAACTACAGCGAGATCAAGGATCAGGTCAACTGGCTGTTCCTGAACGTCTCCCCGAGGGTGGTCACCTCTGGCTCTCAATCCGATTCCTTTTTTGGACAATTGCTTGAGAAAACCGGGCTGCCGCCACATCGAATCGTGATGGAAATCGTTGAACAGCCAACCGACGATGCTGAACGACTACGGGATACCGTTGCCTACTACCGCAAACTGGGCTGCCTGACCGCCATTGACGATTTTGGTGCCGGGCACTCCAATTTCGAGCGCATCTGGAATCTGTCACCGGACATCGTCAAGCTGGACCGTACCCTGCTGACCCGGGCAACCGAAGATCGCCGCGCCAGGCAGATACTGAACGGCATGGTATCCCTGCTGCATCAATCTGGCTGCCTGGTGTTGCTGGAAGGAGTGGAAACCCGGGATCAGGCCATGATTGCCATTGATGCCGGTGTCGACTTTGTACAGGGCTTCTACTTTCGCCGACCCTGCCTGGAACTGGACGAACTGCCCCAGAGCACAATGAATTTCGAGGATTTGCTCGAAGAGTACAAAAGCAGCAAGCAGATTAGCCACGATCCAACCCAACTGGTCGTCAACCATTTCAGCGGGCCTTTCCGGCGGGTGATCGAGCGCCTGCAGAAGGGTCTGTCCATGGATCAGGCCTGCTTTGAGCTGCTCAGCCACCACACGGTTTCCCGCTGCTATCTGGTGGACGATCAGGGCGTTCAGCTGGAAGACACTCTGGTTTCCGAGTCCGCCGTTAAAAAGCAGGACCCAAGATTCCGACCACTGGAAAACACCAGCAGTGCAGACTGGTTTCGCCAGCAGTATCTCCGCCAGGCGCTGGCCCAGCCAGAGAACATTCATGTGACCACTCCCTATCTGTGCGTCACTGGCGCCTACATGTGCGTGACCCTGTCACTGGCCTTCCGGCAGGACGGCAAACTCCGGGTAATCTGCTGCGATATTCTTGCCAACGCGGATCACAACCCGTAAACCACCGCAATCACCGCGACCGTTACCAACCCCACCAGCACATTCATGGGCAACCCCACTTTCACGAAATCGGAAAACCGGTAGCCACCAGGACCAAACACCATCATATTGGTCTGATACCCCAATGGCGTGGCGAAGCTGGCGGAGGCTGCCATCATCACTGCAATAACAAAGGGTTCTGCAGGCACCCCCATGCTCCCGGTCATCGACAGCACAACCGGAATCACCAGTACAGCTGCGGCATTGTTCGTGATGACCTCGGTCAGAAACGACACAGCGCAGTATACGAGAAACAGTGTTAGCAGCACCTGGCCTGCACTGAAAGCCAGAATACCCTCGGCCATAAACGCCGCTGCTCCGGTTTCCTCCAATGCCGCTCCCAGCGCAAAGGACGCTGCGATGGTGAGGATGACCGGCACATCCACCGATTTCTGAGCCTGCCCCACCGAGCAGCAGCCGGACAGGATCATCAGAGCGGCTCCCAGTAAGGCGGCGTTGAGCATACTCATCACCCCGCAGGCCGCCAGGCTCACCAACACAAGCAGGATACCCCAGGAAAGCCAGGCCCGGTCATGTCGGGGCGTTTCCGTTTCCAGGTCGTTGATGAGCAGAAAATCCTTGTTGTAGCGCTGACGGCTGACGAAGGCCGGACGCGCTTCCAGCAGCAGGACATCGCCGGGTTTCAGGCGAATGTTGCCGAGGTTGCCTGACACACGCTCGCCGCCCCGGGCCACCGCCAGCACCACGGCGCCGTAACGGTCCCGGAACCTTGCGTCCCGGATGGTCAGGCCCAGCACATCCGATTGCGGAGACAAAGCGGCTTCCACCAACCGCCGCTCGGCACGATCCTGACTGAGACTGGGCTCATCGTCGTGCACCGACGGCACGATGCCATTGATGCGCAACAGGTCTGAGATCGCCTGGGTATCGCCCGCAAACACCAGCCGATCACCGCCACGCAGCCGTTCTTCCGAGGGGACGGCAGTGACCACACTGCCATCCCGCTCGATTTCCACCAGATACAATCGCTCCAGTTCCCGTAAGCCGGCTTCACCCACGGTCCGGCCCACCAGCGGACCTTCAAAGGACACCGCCACTTCCAGCGTGAACTCCCTCATGGAGCCAAACTTCTGCTGATCCTTACGGTCTGGCAGCACCCGCGGCATGACCAGAAGCATGACCGCCAGACCGATAATGGCCACCGGTAAACCAACCGCCGTAATGGAAAAGATCGAGAACCCGGCCTCACCGGTCAGTTGCTGATACTGACCATTAACAACCAGATTGGTGCTGGTGCCAATCAGTGTCAGTGTGCCGCCCAGAATCGCTGAGTAACTCAGCGGAATCATCAACTTGGAGGGTGAAATACCGATCTTCCGGGACCAGGCATGGACGGCGGGAATCATGGTGGCAACCACCGGTGTATTGTTGAGGAAGCCACTCAGCAGGGAAACCGGCAGGGCAATGCGCGCCTGCGCGGAGCGGACGGATTTCGGATTGCGAAGCAGGTGGTTGACCAGCAGATCCACACCGCCGGAATGATGAATACCGGCGGCCACCACAAACATGGCCACCACGGTGATCAGACCGCTGTTACTGAACCCGGCCAGAGCCTGTTCGGCAGAGATAATGCCACCGGCACTGAGCACCACCAGCACCGCCATCATCACCAGATGCGGCGCAAAACGGCCTGAACTCATCAATAACAGGGCGGTGAGCGCCAACCCCAGGGAAAACCATCCTTGCCAGTCCATAACTCGGTCTTTTCCGATTTGAAAACTGGCAGGATAGCGAGACAGAGCAATTCTGAGAAAGAATAACTATCGATTTTTATAGCAGCTTATGGAATATCAAACTGCCACGTCGGCCATGTTCCCGTAGGCTTCCAGCCAGGCCCGACGATCCGACGCGCGCTTCTTGCCCAGCAGCATATCCATCCGCTCGTCGGTGTCATCCCCGTCTTCCAGGGTGAGCATGACCAGGCGGCGGGTGTCCGGTGCCATGGTGGTTTCTCTCAGCTGCAACGGATTCATCTCACCCAGGCCTTTGAAGCGCGTCACCTGAATCTTGCCTTTGCGCTTTTCCGCCGCCAGGCGGTCGATGATGCCCTGCTTCTCGTGCTCGTCCAGGGCGTAGAAGGTTTCCTTGCCCAGGTCCACCCGGTACAGGGGGGGCATTGCCACGAACACGTGCCCGGCCGCCACCAGCGGCCGGAAGTGTTTCACAAACAAAGCGCACAGCAGCGTGGCGATGTGCAGGCCGTCCGAATCCGCATCGGCCAGGATGCATATCTTGTTATAGCGCAGGCCGGCAAGGTCGTCAGAGCCAGGATCCACACCAATAGCAACGGCAATATCGTGTACTTCCTGGGACGCCAGAATTTCACCCGAGTCCACTTCCCAGGTGTTCAGAATTTTACCCCGCAACGGCATGACTGCCTGGAATTCCCGATCCCTGGCCTGCTTGGCGGAACCTCCGGCGGAATCACCTTCCACCAGGAACAACTCCGATCTCGCGGTATCACCGCCGGAACAGTCCGCCAGCTTGCCGGGCAACGCCGGGCCAGAGGTCACCTTCTTTCTGGCCACTTTTTTGCTCGCCCTCAACCGGCGCTGGGCATTACTGATAAACAGTTCCGCCAGGGCTTCGGCAATGTCGGTGTGCTGGTTCAGCCACAGACTGAAAGCATCTTTCACCACCCCGGAGACGAAGGCAGCGGCTTCCCTTGAAGACAGCCTCTCCTTGGTCTGGCCGGAAAACTGGGGCTCCTGCATCTTGAACGACAGTACATAGGCTACCCGTTCCCAGATGTCCTCGGGCGACAACTTTACCCCCCGGGGCAGCAGGTTTCTGAATTCACAAAACTCCCGCATGGCTTCCAGCAGGCCGGTGCGCAAACCATTGACGTGGGTACCACCCTGGGCAGTGGGAATAAGGTTGACATAACTCTCCAGTACCGCATCACCACCCTCTGGCAGCCACTGGATAGCCCAGTCCACGGCTTCCTTGTTGCCGGAGAAACTGCCGGTGAAGGGTTCAAGCGGCACCGCTTCAATATCGGCCAGAGCCGTTCTCAGGTAATCCCGAAGACCGTCCTCGTAGAACCACTCGTCTTTCTCGCCGGTCTTCTCCTGCAGAAAGGTCACCGTCAGTCCCGGGCAAAGAACCGCCTTGGCACGAAGGTTGTGGCGCAAGCGGCTGACCGAAAAATTGGGACTGTCAAAATATTTGGGGTCGGGCGTGAACTTCAGGCGGGTACCGGTGTTGCGCTTGCCTACGGTATCAACCACTTCCAGCTCGGAGGCTTTGTCACCGTTGGCGAACGTCATCCGATGCACCTGGCCATCCCGCTTGATGGTCACTTCCAGATGCGTGGACAGGGCATTGACCACGGAAACACCCACACCGTGCAGACCACCGGAGAAGTTGTAGTTGCCCTGGGAGAATTTACCACCGGCGTGCAACCGGGAAAGGATAAGCTCCACCCCGGGCAGTCCTTCTTCCTTGTGCAGATCGACCGGCATGCCCCGGCCGTCGTCCTCCACACTCAGGGAATTGTCGCTGTGCAGCACCACATCAATCCGCCGGGCGTGGCCGGCGAGGGCCTCGTCAACGCTGTTATCAATGACTTCCTGGGCCAGGTGGTTGGGCCGCGACGTGTCGGTATACATCCCCGGGCGCTTGCGCACCGGATCAAGACCGCTCAGGACTTCAATGGCATCGGCGTTGTACTGTTGCTCGCTCATAGGAATGGCACGGCTCCGCAAATGATCGTTGCGCCATAGCTTAGGGATTCAGGCTGAAAGATCAACGGTTGTTTTGTGGCGGCGCCAAGTGGTTTCAGTTTTCCAGCGTCCGAACCAGCGGCTGCTCTGTCAGGCCCCGCACACGAATCTGCTGCCAGCTGCGGGGCTCAACGGCCAGCACCACACAGGGCGAGGTAATCACCTGAGCGACCATCATGTCCGGCGCCGGTTCACTCACCCGCATATCGAGCACCAGACTCTTGCCCTGCGCCAGCGCAGACTGAAGCCCGACGCTGTAACCGGCGGTCGGTTTCTCGCCGAGCGTGACCATCACCAGTGCTTCCCGGCCCAGATCCACCTTGCGCACCACATCCGTGGCCATGTTCTGGCCACTGACATCCAGGAGTGCTTCACGTTCGGACTCCGAACGCACAAACGCCACACCCGGGCCTGTCAGACCGCAATACGCAGACTGGGTAATCTGCCGCACCATCACGCCTTCACCCGGACTGGGTCCGCCAGTCGCGCTGCACGCCGCTAAAAGCAGCAACGCGGTGGAGGTGATGAGCGATCGAACCAGGGTCTTTTTCATTGAACTGCTTTTGCTCCGTCGTTGGTTGAGGCTGACGGGCTGGTCTCCAGCAATTTGTAGCCTTTGAAGCCGGGCCTCGGGAGGATATCGGGGGTGGACTCAGATATTGTTGGACGCGAGAAACTGGTGGTCATGCGGATATCAGACAGACTTTGACCTTTTTCTATCGCAATCACTTCTCGCAAGCCAGAAACAGGGTACTCCGCACAAGCTTCACCCGCCTGGCATATTAATCCATCTCCGTCTAAATCTGTTCCGGCAACCAGAAAGTACTCACCCGGTGTAACTTCAGAAAGCCGCCTCGGTGCTTCTCCATCGTCCGGCTCAAACCTGAAGCGATACTGACCGTTCTCGACATCTGCAACGACCTGAGACTGCGCAAGATAAAAGCCGCCATCAGTCGGCTCTGTGCCTACTAGCAAGACGAAATGTCGCCCGGCATCTCGAGCCTGCTCATCGCTGAGCAACTGCCCGATGACAGGGATGCTCAATGTGTTCGGGGATAGATCGACTTCGTACGCAATTTCAACGACTCCCCTGGCTGGCTCATCGGGGTCCAGGAGATCTGGCTTGAGTGTCAGCAATAATTCCAGGTCACCATTTTCTGCACTCCCGGATAGTTCAACCCCCAGCCATTCCGGCTGACTGGCGACCTTTTCGGCGGAAACCGAGGCGTCTCCGAATTTCTGAATCTCAACCAACTGTGTTGATATACCTTCATTGCTAAGGCTAACCACGGCGGGCGAAGCAGAAAGGACAGTGACAGGTTCACCGTCGATAGCCTTGGCCACAGCTTTGCCTGCATCGATAATCCCCCACCCCAGGCGATCAGTTCTGCCATCCTGAGGCTGTGTTAGCAGTCCAGATTCTAACCAGCCCCGAATGGTTGTCATGTCCAGAAGCGGCATTTCCATTTTCATCAAGGCCAAAACACCTGCTACGTGCGGCGACGCCATAGAGGTGCCCTGCAGCCCGCGGTAACCTGGCACGGAAACACCTCCACGACGTTCTCCGCTCGTTGACCAGACCACATCAGCCAGGCCATCAAGATTGCCATCCCGGCTTGCATCGCCCCCTGGAGCCGCAATGTCAATCCAGCTACCGAAATTGGAATAGGAGGCGGGGCGCCCTCCGGCATCAACGGCACTGACAGAAAGTACATGACGGGATGCTGCCGGATACGAGGGCACAGATGTTGCCGAGTTTCCGGCAGCAGCCACAAACAGGAGGCGCTTGCCCACTCCATATCGCAGTGCGCTTTCCAGCGCTTCAATCTGGGGCAGCCCACCCAGACTCATATTAACGACCTGAGCTTTTGGCGATCCACCGCTGGTTTCACCTGTTACCCAGCGAATTCCGGCTATGAGCTGATCCGACGTACCAACGCCACCCTCACCAAGCACACGCACCGGAACAATCTTGCTTTCAAAAGCAATTCCGCCAATCCCCTCATTGTTGAGGGCGGCCCCGATAGTGCCTGCTACGTGGGTGCCATGATAAACATCTCCGCCAACGCTACTTCCGGGATCAACCGGCTCACCACCATCGATAAAATCTCGACCTTCCGGGGCGACATTCTGCTGAAGATCCGGATGCCAATGACCTTCACTGTCTTGCAGAAGGCCGCTATCCAACACAGCAACGTGAACGGGCGTCAAGCCAGCGTTACCGATCTGCCAGGCGATCGGCGCATTAACGAGGTCGTAATGCCAATTCAGGGAATAATCTGGCTCATCAACCGGCGTAGCCTGGGTACGAAAGAAATAATTAGGAACCACCGACTTGTATTCCAGCCGCTTTCTCAGCTCTCTGATCCATTCAAGCGTGATCTGTTGGCCAGCGATCCCACTATTTGCCGCTGATGAAGTCGCCGCTACAGGCATTGATACCAGCCAGTCCGCACCGCCCAAATACCGCCCTGAGATTCCGGCATTTACGGCGAAACTACTGGTCCTTCCCTCCGCCATGGAGACCAACGCCTCACCCGGAACAAAGTCATAATCAGGCCAATCAAAATTCAGTTGTGTTGCGGTTCCAACGGAGTTCTTGGATATAACGTAACGGGCAGGCCCACTACCGAGAGTACGCACTGTCAGGCTGTATTCCCCTTCCGCCTCATCCCCCAACTCGACAACAACACGAGACCCAGCACTTCCAGTCTCCGCGCTATCGACTATTCTTCCGTTATCCGTCAGTTCAATCCTTAGTGCCGGATTACCTGCCCGACTACCAAAAGCCTCGAGTACAATCGACTGGCCTTTTGCCATAGGTATGTTGTAGAGGTCCTCAGCATCGCTCTCGTAGCTAAAAATAACGCCTTGATCCGTGAGCGTCGGATAGCTCCCACCACTGCCCGCCAGGTAACCGGCCAGCACAAAGTTGTCCGGCAGTCCCAGTGAAACAGTCGCAGGTCTCGCCCCATCCAGCCCCAACTGGTCCATCGTGTCCTGATCAACCCGGCTGTTGGCTTCGATACTGATAACCCCGGAAAGCGGACTGGGCGGCGCTATCGGTGAAACGGCATCGGAGCCGCCCGAACCACCGCCACAACCGGTGAGCAATGCCATCCCTGGCACCAGAACAAAAGCAAGAATCGACAATCTCACGGCGTCTCTCTTATTCTTTGTTGAAACTGTTCACAGAGTATACGGCCAGACATCCCTGATCGACCTGTGTCAGACCTTTAAGGGCCCCATGAAAAAACCCGCGGGCCTTGGCATCGCGGGTTCTTTCATAGTACTTCGCTTCTCCTGGCCTTACAAAGCGTAGAAAAGCATGGGCACAAAGGCCACCAGCAGAAGCGTGGGAATCATCACAACCAGCGGCAGCAACAATCTCTCATAGCGGTGCCAGAAGGTGCCGGTACGTTCCGCTGCCAGCACTTCGGTTTCACCCACCACCTGCCGGGTCAGCAGGTGATTCAGGGCAACCGGCGGGCTGAGATAGCCAAGTTCAAATGCCACCAGGCAGACGATCCAGAAATGCAGTGGATCAATGCCAATCTGCAGGGCCGGTTGGGCAATAGTGGCGGAAACCAGTATGACGGCACCGAACGGATCCATCACCATCCCGATCACCGTCAGCATGACCACGATTACCAGCATGGCAATCCAGGGGCTGGTCAGATCCTCCGGGAACAGGGCATGAACAATATCAGAACGCTCAAGAATACCGCCCAGGCAGATAGAGAAACCAATCAGCGCCAGTAGTGCGCCAATGTGCACAGCCGAATCGCTGGCAGCCGCTGTGCTTCGGGAGAAAAACGCACTGGTACGGCTCTGGCCTTCGTCACGGCTATTCCGGCCGGCGTCCAGGGCAACCAGCGCCAGCATAACCAGCGGCAGAATCAAAGGCGCGCTGTACTCGTTGAATTGAAGCCCCAGGATCGCCCAGATGGCCAGGATCACTGCCGTTGCCGTCAGTGCGTAGGGCAACAACGGTCGCAGCTCCATGACGGCCGCGCGGAAAGCACCCGGGGCCGGCCTTGGTCTCCAGTTGCCTTCGGTCTTGCACACCACAAAGGAGAACAGGGTGGCCGACATGATGAACACCCAGAACCCCCATCCATACATTTCGGTGGTGGTCACTTCCTTGTTCAGTGCGGCAACCACCACGATCAGCAAGCAGGGATTGAGCACCACCCCAAGGCTGCCAGACATGGCGGTCGTAGCCAGTGACAATTGACGCCCTGCCCCGGCCCGCCGAAGCTCGTCGTAGACAACCCCGCCCACGGCCAGAATGAAAATGCCGGAGGCTCCGGTAAATGCTGTCGGGAAGGCAGTGGCAAAGATGATCACCGAAGCCAGCAAGGGTGCGGGCAGATTGAAGGGCTTCACCAGATTCAGCAACAGCTCCGGAACCCGGGTCTGTTTGAGCATCATACCCACCAGCACGTACAGTCCGATGTTGATGAACATGGACGACAGGTTCGACATCATGCCGAAGTAGATTGCCAGCCCGGAGGAGTAGCCATCCACAAAGAAAAAATAGCTCATGGCAATGAAGCCCATGGTGCAATACAGCGGCACCACAAGGCCGGAAGCCAGCGCCAGACTGCCCGCCCTCATTCGCTCCGGCACATAGACGAAGCGAAAAGCATTGATGATCATGAACAGCCCGAACACGCCTGCCCAGGCGTACTGCAGGACAATGTTCGCCTCAGACCCCGGAGACTGAGCCAGCCGGCCCATGTACGCGTTCAATGACAGCACCATCAGGCCATTGATGACGAACTGCACGCCCTGGCTTAAACGCCACTCCGCCCGATTGCGGGGCAGACGCAAAGCAATGTGGTCGGCATCCATTGCGGCAATGGCTGCAGCCAGAGCAAACATGCCGATAAACAGGAACTTGGTCAGGTCGATGTTATCGAGCAGAAAGTCGGCCAAACCCTGCTCTACAGCCTTGTAGACACCGAGCGCCCAGGTGGCGTGTTTCTGGTTTTCAGCAAACTGCAAGTGGCGTTGCTCGCACAGCGCCAGGTTACTCTTCAGGGACTGCCGGATAGCCTGGGGATCCGGCGGCGAACTGAACAGGTCGTCCGGGTCTGGCTTATAGGCCTGGACCCGTCGCTCTACCTCTTTATCAATGTCCATGAAAAGGTTGCAGGTAGGCTCTGTTGCATCCGGATTGAGCAGGTAATAGTTAGGCCATACCTGCTCGCCGACCCATAGCAACCGGGAGTGGAGCGAGTTGCCCATCCCCAGCAGCAGGGTGGCCAGAAGCAACAGCAGCAGAATCATCCCATGCAGTCTGTGCATGGGATACAACGTTCTTACGCCGGTTGCAGTCATTGCGCGCCAGTTCATGGTCAGGCTCTCCGCTTATTCCCGGTTTTCCGCTGTACACTCGGAGGCGCCGGGATTGCTGGCACATCGGATCTTGCTGAGCAGGCTCAGCATTTTCGGGTGATAAACGTTGGGAGCTCCGTCAACCCCATCGCGCATTTCCAGACGGTTCTGGCGGAACATCTCCTGGTAACCAACGATGTCCTTTTCCGGGATCCGTATCCACTGCTCGTCAGGAATCCCGTTTTCCTGGCTTTTAATCAGATTCATTGCCTGTGGGTACATGCCCCAGGCAACTTCCCGGGCCTTCTGGGCCGTGTCGTCTTCGATCACGCCATCACGGGCAATGATCTGAATGGTCAGCTGGGCAAGCGGGTAGTCGACAATGCCACCCTTATCGCCAATCCCTTTGTACAGCTCCAGAGCCTGGTAGGCGAACGCAGGCGCATAGGCAGTATCGACCGACCCATTGTTGAACTTGCCAGCAAAGTTGGTGATATCAGAGGGAACCACCGTCGCTTTTACATAGTTCACCATGTGAATGGCGTCTTTCTGGTAGTCCAGGGTGGCAATACGCTTTCCGGCCAGTTCGCCCGCTGTATCAATGCTGCGATCATTCACAAACAGATAACCGGCACCCGCCGGTACAATGCCCAGTACCTCATAGCCCCCGTCCTTCATGAGGGACGCTGCCTTGGGCTGTGCCAGGGTGGCCAGCAGGGTTTTCAGGTCGTCGTAACTTGGCAGGGCACCGACGGCACTGATGCTTCCGGTAAAACGATTGAATGGGCGAATACGGATGTCGGTCGCGGCGACGGCATCGCACTGGCCGGCGTTGAAGTCGCCAATGGCCACGCCTTCATCAGTGTAGGGCTTGAGTTGGAAATCGACCCCATGGGCTTTCATTTCCAGAGCGTAGTCCTTGACCATGTTGTAGACGTCGCCGTTAGCGCCGATGACATCAAACACACACATGGAAACCGACTGGGCAGATGCCAGTGGTGCGACAATGGCAAGAGACAAGGCTGCAAGGGATTTGCGAATCATGACGACCTCCGGGTCATTCTTGTGTTTTTGATCTTTAAGTCATAGATAACTGAAAGGCCAGCCTCAGAGCAGGCCTTCCAGATCCATGGTTTCAACGTTCTCGGTATTGCGCTCCGGGCTCATCTTGCCGAAGAAGGTCCGTGGTGTGCGGTGGCCGTAGTTGGCGCTCCAGTGTTTGTCCGATGCGAACTGGACAATCCTGCGGGCCACTTCGTCCACCAGCCGATATTCTTCCCAAACCTCGATGCGCTCTTCAGCCTCTGCGAATTCCGAAACGGCCTGTGCCAGCACCTGCGGTCGTCCAAAGGTTTCCGCAGCGACTACCTGAACGGCGTAAGAGGCACGGATACCGGACTCAACACTCAGCTCTGCGCTGTTTTCCATCACCTGCCAGGGGTCTGGAGACAGGTCCGGTCGGGTGTCAGGCAACAGTAACCAGACGAGGGCGCGAACGGCGTTGGGCAAACCGCCCCATTTTTCATTATCCACGCACTGGGCGGCACGCTCGGCCTGGGGCGCAATGTTGCGGGGCACACCCGCCAGGGCGCCGGAGTTGGAGTCGTTCACAATGGCCTGCATCCCCGTTAGCAGCCCGAGCAGGAACGTGAGTTCGTCCTGATCACTGAAAAGGAACGGGCATTCCAGAGGTTCGGCTGCCGGGTCAAAATCGTAGGCGGCCATGGCACGCTTGAAGGCTTCGTAGCGGCGCTCAGCTGTGCGCGCGTAGAGTCTTTTGGAGACTTCCCGGGCATCCTTGGCGGCGGGAAAATCGCCACGGTATTCCGCCCGCAGATAAGCCAGTTCAGCCTCCCAGGCCCGGTATTCCATGCAATTCGCCGCCAGCAGCATGAGCAGGGAACCGGTTGAATCCGGTGCATCAGTGACTCTCGAAAACGAGTAAACCAGCGGATCCGTGCCCTCACCCAGTGCACAGGCCATGCCCGGATCGGACATCTGCATAACGTAGGGAGTTGCCTCGGACTCCGAGTAGTTCGACAACACGATGCCGGTGGTGGTGTAAATAGGGTTGGCAGAACATCCGGCCAGCAGCAGTACCGAACTTCCCAGCATTGCCTGGCGTACACGAGCCGAAAACCGGCGCGCTTGAGAGACCATTGAGGAGATCATAATTCGACCTGTCTGACATTGTTTTTGTATGTAAGGGAGTGCGAGAAATTTTTATCACATTTGATTCTCGTCAATCCGTGAACCAGCTCCAGCTACCTCTGGCCAGAGCTCGAACGAGAGCAAGAATGCGAGGAATATTGTCAGACAGAAATGGCTTTATTGCCGAAACCGGCATGCCGATCAGGCCAATGGCCCGGGATGAATCGAATAATTTTTTGATTTATTGATTTATAACAAGGAGTTAAATATGTAGTGCGTTTCGGAACAAGCGTGCCACTTTGTGACTTGTGCACATTAACATTGAGCAAGACCCAGCATTGCCATCACCTGATCGGTCAGTCCATCGAGGGTCAGACCGCCCCGTTCCGGGCGATACCAGGTGACCGTCCAGCTCAGGGCGCCGGTCAGCATTCTTCGGGTAATGAAAGGGTCCGCTCCAAGCTGGTGTTCCTTCGACAGCTGTTGAAGCGTAGACAACCACAGGTTTTCATAGATATCCCGCAACTCCAGCACTTCAGCCTGGGAGCTTTCCGAAAGACTGCGCCACTCATACACCAACACCGCCATGGCCTCTCCGGTCTGGCCGTTAATCGACTCCAGTTCTGCCCTGATCAGCGCCCGCAGTTTTTCTCTCGCTGAATCCGCCTGGTCGGCAGCGGCCTGCATCAAGGCGGTATTCAGCCGAATGGTCTCGACCATCACCGCCTTGAGAATTTCCTCCTTGGTGCGGAAATGGTGGAACAAGCTCCCTGACTGAATACCCACAGCCGCCGCCAGATCCCGCACCGTCGTGCGCTCGTAGCCTTTATCCCTGAACAGTCTTGCTGCTTCGTTTAACAGGCGCCCGCGGGCGCTGGAGGGATCAGACACAAGTTGCTCGGCAATGAGGGATTGCAGGATTGGGTTCTGGTTCACAAAGGCCATCCGGTTGTCTTGCTGGGACTTTTTATTCTACCCGAGATTTGCCTGTTTACAAACCAAGCGCTTGCTTGGTATTGTCGTTTCGATCGTTGGATAACCTCTCGCCAGTGCGGGTATCAGAACAAGGCCAAGAACATGTCAGACGCCAACAAAACCATCCGTATCGGTTGCTCCGCCGCTTTCTGGGGCGATACCGAAACCGCCGCTGCCCAACTGGTACGCCAGGGCAATATTGATTACCTGGTCGCCGATTACCTGGCCGAGATCACCATGTCGATCATGGCCGGCCAGAAGATGAAAGACCCGACTCAGGGCTACGCCCGGGATTTTGTGCAGACGGTGATGGCGCCTCTGCTCGGCGAGATAAAGGATAAAGGCATCCGGGTTCTGGCCAATGCCGGTGGAGTAAACCCGGTGGCTTGCCGCGATGCTCTGCAGGCCCTGTGTGAAAAGGCCGGCGTCGATCTGAAGATTGCGCTGGTGCTCGGCGATGATCTGTTGATGAAAAAGAAAAAGCTGGGCGATGCCGGCATTACTGAAATGACCACCGGTCAGCCCTTCCCCGCCATGATGGTGAGCCTGAACGCCTATCTGGGTGCGCCCGGCCTGGTGGCGGCCCTGGAACAGGGTGCCGACATCATTATCACCGGCCGTGTCGCAGACAGTGCGCTGGTGCTGGCGCCGCTGGTGCATGAATTCGGCTGGCGCTGGAACGACTACGACAAACTGGCCCAGGGCAGCCTGGCCGGGCATTTGCTGGAATGCGGCGCACAGTCTACCGGCGGTAATTTCACCGACTGGGAACAGGTGGCTGATGGCTACGCCAATATGGGCTTTCCCATCGCCGAGGTCAGCGCCTCTGGCGATTTTGTGATGACCAAGCCCGAGGGCACCGGCGGCATGGTCAGCAGGGGCACTGTGGGCGAGCAGCTGGTGTATGAGATTGGCGACCCACGGGCTTACCTGCTGCCAGATGTAACCTGCGATTTCACTCAGGTGACACTGGAGGAAATCGACAAGGACCAGGTCCGGGTGTCCGGTGCCAGGGGACGCCCGCCGACAGACAGCTACAAGGTGTCAGGCACCTGGCCAGATGGATTCAAGTGCACAGTGACGTTCCTGCTGGCCGGCCTTGATGCCCGCGCCAAAGCACAACGAGTGGCGCAGGCTATTCTGGCCAGGACGTCAGCGATGTTTGCCGAGCGCGGCCTGCCGGATTATTCCGAAACCAGTATCGAATTGCTGGGCACCGAGACTACCTATGGCCCCCATGGCAAGGGCGACCAATGCCGGGAAGTGGTGGTGAAGATTGCCACCGCCCATCCGAAGAAAGAAGCCCTGGTGCTGTTTTCCAGGGAAATTGCCCAGGCCGCTACCGGTATGGCGCCTGGCATCACCGGTATTGTCGGCGGTCGGCCAACCGTGTGGCCGAAGATTCGTTTGTATTCCTGTCTGGTACCGAAATCGGAGGTAGCGGTTTCGGTGGATCTGGCTGGTGAGAAGTCTGAGGTGGAGGTAGCGACCGAAGGTGGTTTCAATCCGGGCGATCTCGCGGCTGAGCCGGAGTCCCGGATGGAGGTGGCAACGGATACCACAGTGCCGCTGCTCAAGCTGGCTTGGGCGCGGTCCGGGGATAAGGGCGATCACAGCAATATCGGGGTGATCGCGCGGGATCGAGAGTATGTTCCTTATATTGAGGCTGCGTTAACGGAACAGGCGGTGGCCGAGTGGATGGCTCATACGCTGAATCCTGAGTCCGGCAAGGTGACTCGCTGGTCTATGCCTGGGTTGCATGCGTTCAATTTCTTGCTGGAGCACAGTCTAGGTGGCGGCGGTGTGGCGTCGCTTCGAATTGATCCGCAGGGTAAGGCGTTTGCTCAGCAGTTGCTGGAGCTTCCAGTGCCTGTGCCTTCGAATCTGGTTCCTCAATGAATTTATTAACCCCGGTTCTGGGGCAAGAGCCCCGACAGGGCATTACTTCCCTGAGCTTGGGTGCAAGCGCCCCACCGGGGTACAGCCTTCCGGGACACGCCGTAAATACGTCCGTGTAGGCTTGAGCGCAGCTTCCCTGCTGCGCACAGTCCCGGAAGGCTGTACCCCGGCGGAGCGCCCGAACGTTTTTCGTGGATTCTTTGGATTGGAATAGGGAATTTTGTATGAGTTATCAGTCTGTTCTTCGCCCGGGCTTGTTTGAAGGCCAGGTTTTTATTGTCACCGGTGGCGGTTCGGGGATTGGCCGCTGCACGGCTCACGAACTGGCGGCGCTCGGTGCCCGGGTTGCGCTGGTCGGTCGTAAGCAGGAGAAGGTAGACGCGGTTAAGGCCGAAATTGAGGAAGACGGTGGTATTGCCAGCGCCCATGCCTGCGATATTCGCGAGGAGGAGTCGGTCAAGGCCACGGTGAAGGCCATTATTGAGACCCACGGCGGTCTGAACGGGGTGGTGAACAATGCCGGCGGGCAGTTTGCGTCTCCGTTAACAGGCATTAACCAGAAGGGTTGGGAAACCGTGGTGCGCACGAATCTGACCGGCGGTTTTCTGATTTCCCGGGAGGCCTATACCCAGGCCTTGAGTAAAACCGGCGGTTCGATTGTGAACATTGTGGCGGATATGTGGGGTGGTATGCCTGGCATGGGCCACTCAGGGGCCGCACGGGCCGGTATGGTGAATTTCACCCAGACAGCCGCGGTCGAATGGGCGCCGTCCGGGGTTCGGGTGAATGCGGTGGCGCCGGGGTGGATTGCGTCCAGCGGGATGGACAACTACCCGGCCCACATGAAGTCGTGGATTCGCAGCCTGGCGGATGCGGTGCCGATCAAGCGGATGGGTACAGAATCAGAGGTGAGTTCGGCGATCTGTTTCCTGCTTAGCCCGGGCGCGGCGTTTATCAGTGGTGATTGTCTGCGGATTGACGGCGCGGCGTCCCAGGGTGGGCGTGTGTGGCCGATGCCGAAGGCGAAGAATAACGAGCCCTACAACGGTTTCCATCGGGCGGTAACGCCGAAAGTGTTGAGTGACGACTGAGGATTTCCCATGCAGGTACTGGAAACAACAATAAGCCCCCAGTCCGACGAGTTCCGGGCCAATATCGAGGCCATGGAAGCGCATATCTCGACTTTCCGGGATGTGGAGCAAAAGGTTCTGGACCTGGCGGAATCGGCCCGGGAGAAGTTTACCAAGCGAGGCAAGCTGCTACCGCGGGATCGCATCAATCGGTTGCTGGATCGTGGCAGTGAGTTTCTGGAGCTGTGCTCCCTGGCCGGTTACAAGATGCATGATGACAAAGACGGTTCCATGGCCGGAGGCGGGATTATTGCCGGCATCGGCAGAGTAGCCGGAGTACGCTGCCTGGTGGTCGCAAGCAACAGCGCCATCAAGGGCGGAACCATCACCCCCGCCGGTCTGGACAAAACCCTGCGACTGCAGCAGATCGCCATGGAGAACAAATTGCCGGTGGTATCGCTGTCAGAATCCGGCGGTGCCAACCTGAACTATGCCACCGATATCTTCGTGCTGGGCGCCCGAGGCTTTGCGAACCAGGCCCGGATGTCTGCAGCCGGTATTCCACAGGTAACCGTCGTCCATGGCAACGCCACTGCCGGCGGGGCCTATCAGCCGGGCCTGTCGGATTACGTAATTACCGTACGCGAGCAGGCGAAGATGTTCCTGGCAGGCCCGCCGCTTTTAAAAGCCGCGACCGGTGAGGTCGCCACCGATGAGGAACTGGGTGGAGCAGAAATGCACGCCACAGTTGCCGGCACCGCCGAATACCTGGCCGAAGACGATGCGGATGGCATCCGCCAGGCCCGGGAGATTCTGGGCGCCCTGCCCTGGAACGAAAATCTGCCACTACACCAGGAACCACAGTGGGATGAGCCGCTGTATCCGGCTGAAGAGCTACTGGGTGTGATTCCTTCCGACGCCAAGAAACCCTACGACGTGCGCGAGATCCTCGCCCGCATCGCCGACGGCTCCCGGTTCCTGGATTTCAAGAACGATTACGACAGCCAGACGGTGTGCGGCACCATCCGGATTCACGGCCACAGTGTAGGTATTATAGGCAACAATGGCCCGATCACCCCTGCCGGCTCCACCAAGGCTGCCCAGTTTATCCAGCTTTGCGATCAGGCAGGCACGCCTATCCTGTTTCTGCATAACACCACCGGATTCATGGTCGGCACCCACTCCGAACAGAACGGCATCATCAAACACGGGTCGAAGATGATTCAGGCCGTGGCCAACTGCCGGGTACCAAAACTCGCCGTGGTGGTGGGCGGTTCCTACGGCGCCGGCAACTACGCCATGTGCGGCCGGGGCCTGGACCCGAGATTCATCTTCGCCTGGCCCAACAGCCGCACCGCCGTCATGGGCCCCGCCCAGGCCGGCAAGGTGATGCGCATCGTGGCTGAAGAAAAACAACGCAAAAGCGGTATCGAGCCGGACGAAAAGACCCTGTCGTTCCTGGAACAGGCGACCGCCAAAAAGCTGGAAGACGGCTCCACCGCCCTCTACGGCACTGCCAGACTCTGGGACGACGGCCTGATCGATCCGCGGGATACCCGCCGTGTCCTGGCCATGGTGCTTTCCGTTTGCCGTGAAGCCGAACAACGACCACTGCGACCCAACGTTTACGGCGTCGCCCGTTTCTGATTTCCACACTGATTTACCGGGAGAACAACAATGAAATTCACAGCCGAACACGAAGCCCTCAGAAAGACCGTCCGTGATTTCGTCGAAAAGGAAATCAATCCGCACTGCGATGAATGGGAGGAAGCCGGCGAGTTTCCCATTCACGACCTGTTCAAGAAACTCGGCAACCTGGGCCTGCTGGGCATTCAGAAGCCGGAGGAATGCGGCGGCATGGGTCTGGATTACAGCTACAACCTCGTGGCTGCTGAAGAACTGGGCATGGCCAAGTGCGGCGGTGTTCCGCTGGCCGTGGGCGTACAGACTGACATGTGCACTCCCGCGATTGCGCGCTTCGGTTCCGATGAACTGAAACGGGACTTCCTGGCCCCGGCTATTGCTGGCGATATGGTGGGCTGTATCGGTGTGAGTGAAGTGGGCGCAGGCTCCGATGTGGCCGGCCTGAAAACCACGGCTAAGAAAGACGGCGATGACTACGTCATCAACGGCTCCAAGATGTGGATCACCAACTCCCCGAAAGCGGATTTCATGTGTCTGCTGGCCAACACCAGCGACGACAAACCCCACAAGAATAAAACCCTGATGATCGTGCCCATGAACACACCGGGCATCACTTTCAGCCCGCACCTGAACAAGCTGGGTATGCGTTCGTCAGAAACCGCCCAGGTGTTTCTGGACGACGTGCGAATTCCCCAACGCAACCGCATCGGCGCAGAAGGCACCGGCTTTATGATGCAGATGCTGCAGTTCCAGGAGGAGCGCATGTGGGGGGCCGCCAACGTAATCAAGGCCCTGGAAAACTGTGTCACGCAGACCATTGAATACTGCCGCGAGCGCAAGACCTTTGGCCAGCCGCTGATCGACAACCAGTACATTCATTTCCGCCTGGCGGAGTTACAGACCGAAATCGAAGCGCTGCGCGCGCTGACCTATCAGGCCTGTGAGCTGCACATTGAGGGCAAAGATGTCACCAAGCTGGCGTCGATGGCGAAACTGAAGGCCGGGCGTCTGGGTCGAGAAGTGACCGATGCTTGCCTGCAGTTCTGGGGTGGCAACGGTTACATGTGGGACAACCCCCTGTCACGGGCTTACCGCGATGTGCGGTTGGTCTCCATCGGCGGCGGTGCCGACGAAATCATGCTGGGCATCATCTGCAAGCTGATGGGCACCTTGCCTGGCAAGAAACGCGACTAACGTTTGGAGTTTGGAGTCAGGCCTCGCGGTCAGGTAGGGCTTTCCGGGACACGCTGTGAATACATCCATGTACGCTTGACTGCAGCATCCCTGCTGCAGACAGTCCCGGAAAGCCCTACCTGCCCCCAAGGCCCCGAACGTTGCGACTGGTACCCGATTGCCGCCCGAAAACGGAGCCTTTTTATGGAACAGCTACCCCAGTGCGAAACCCTGATTCTTGAAAAACAGGGCCCCACCCTGTTCATCACCATCAACCGCCCCGACGTCCGCAACGCCATGAGTCTGCAGATGGTCGCTGAGTTGTCCACCATCTTCAGCGAGATCGAAAACGACATCAGCATCCGCGCCGCCGTCATCCGCGGCGCAGGTGGACATTTCTGCGCCGGCGGCGATATCAAAGACATGGCCGGCGCCCGGAGCCAGAAAGCTGGCGAAGGCCGCGATGACCCGTTCTACAAACTCAACCGCGCCTTCGGCCAGATGATCCAGCAAGTCAACGAATCCTCCAAAGTCGTCATCGCCATCACCGAAGGCGCCGTCATGGGCGGCGGCTTCGGCCTGGCCTGCGTCTCCGACCTGGCCATCGCCGGCCCGACTGCCAAATTCGGTATGCCGGAAACCACCCTCGGCGTCATCCCGGCCCAGATCGCCCCGTTCGTTGTCGAACGCATCGGCCTGACCCAGGCCCGTCGATTGGCGCTGCTAGGTTTGAGAATCGACGCAACGGAAGCCTGCAAACTCGGCATCGTTCACCAGGTTGCGGAATCCGAAGAACAGCTAAGCGACATGCTGAACCAGGCTCTGGAACGGGTACGCCTGTGCGCCCCCGATGCCACGGCAGAAACCAAGGCCTTACTGCATCGGGTGGGACATGAAGCCATGGCCGGTTTACTCGATGACGCCGCTGAAAAATTCGCGGCCGCCATCCGGGGGCCCGAGGGCACGGAAGGCACTATGGCGTTCATGCAAAAGCGTGAGCCAAAGTGGGCCGAGAGTTAACGAAAACAAATATTAAAACAAGCCACTCAACAATCATTGGGCAGGCAAACACCCAAGGTCGCGGGAGCGCCACTGGCGGGATAAGCCTCCGGAAAATTTCGAAGGCCAAGGATGGCCTGAGAGAAGCGCACAGGGATGTGCTCGTAGCGGTTTTCCGGAGGCTTATCCCGCCAGTGGTGCGGACGAACACCAACCTGGGGCGGTCCAGTAACAAGGTAGATAACGCGTATGCTAAAAAAACTACTCATCGCTAACCGAGGCGAAATCGCCGTCAGGGTCATCCGTACAGCCAAGGCGCTGGGCTACCGAACCGTTGCCGTCTACTCCGAAGCCGACGCCAACGCCCTGCACGTTGAACAAGCCGACGAAGCCGTCTGCATCGGCCCGGCACAGGTTGCCGCCTCCTACCTCAACGCCGACGCCATCCTCGATGCCGCAAGGAAAGCAGGCGCCGACTGCATCCACCCGGGCTACGGCTTCCTCTCTGAAAACTCCGGCTTCGCCAAAGCCGTCAAACAGGCCGGCCTCACCTTTGTAGGCCCGCCCGAAAACGCCATTGAACTCATGGGCAGCAAACGCCGCTCGAAAATCGCCATGCAGGAAGCCGGCGTGCCCGTAGTCCCTGGCTACGAAGGCAACAACGCTAGTGATGATGAACTCATCGCCGCAGCCCAGGACATCGGCTACCCCCTCATGCTCAAAGCCTCCGCAGGTGGCGGTGGCCGGGGCATGCGCCTGGTCGAGAGCGAGAGCGAGTTGGCCGACAACATTAAAAGGGCCCGCTCAGAAGCCAAACAGGCCTTCGGTGACGACGAACTGATCATCGAAAAAGCGGTCATCGAACCCCGGCACGTGGAAATCCAGGTTTTCGCAGACCACCACGGCAACGCCGTTTACCTGGGCGAGCGGGACTGCTCCGTACAGCGCCGGCACCAGAAAGTGGTTGAAGAAGCGCCCTCACCTTTTGTCACCCCGGAACTGCGTAAGGCCATGGGCGAAGCTGCTGTCAAAGCGGCCCTGGCCTGCGGTTACGAGGGCGCCGGTACCGTGGAATTCCTGGTCGACAAAGACCGCAATTTCTACTTCCTGGAAATGAACACTCGCCTGCAGGTAGAACATCCGGTCACCGAACTGATTACCGGCCAGGATCTGGTGGCCTGGCAGTTGATGGTCGCTGAAGGCCGCCCGCTGCCTCTGGCCCAGGATGACATCCAACTCAATGGCCACGCCATCGAAGTGCGACTTTACGCCGAAGACCCGGCCAGTGGTTTCACCCCGCAAACCGGTACCCTGCACCAGTTCACCCCGGCCGAAGGCGAAGGCCTGCGGTTTGATACCGGCGTGCGCTCCGGTGACGTGGTCAGCCCCCACTACGATCCCATGCTGGCGAAAGTCATCGCCTGGGGCCAGAACCGGGACGAAGCCCGTCGCCGCCTGATCCGGGCGCTGGAAGACACCACAGTCTTTGGTGTGACCACCAACCGCCATTTCCTCAGCCGCATCATCGCCGATGACACCTTTGGTGCCGGTGAAGCCACCACGGCCTTCCTGCAGCAGGCCTTCAAGAATGATCCGTCACTGGCGCCCCAGCCGCTCACCATCCGCGAGCTGGCCCTGAGCGCCTGCGCATTGAGCCTCGGCCAATCCGCCCAGAAAGGCTGGAGTAACGCCCCCGCCACCGTCATGCCGATGAAGCTTGAGGCCCGGGACGAATCCGTGGAACTGCTGGTTCGGCACAGTGGCCACAAACTGCTGGTGGCCCACGGCGAAGAACACTATGAATTGCAACTGCAAAGCCAGGAACCAGGCCTGCTGTGCATTATCGACAACGGGGTTCGTCAGCGGTGCCAATACTACCGGAGCGGAGATTCCCTATATTTGCAGGCGTTCGGCCGTTCCTGGTGCGTTCGGGATATTACGCACCAACCCGCCCAAGGTGCCCTGGGCACCGGCAGCGGCAAGGTCCAGGCCACTATGGACGGTGCCATTATTGATGTACTGGTGGCAGAGGGAGATCAGGTGGAACAGGGCCAGACCCTGGTGATTCTGGAAGCCATGAAAATGGAGCATCCGGTTAAGGCGGATCGCAGGGGCACCGTTGGCCAGTTGCTCGCCCGCAAAGGAGACCAGGTCAAGCGTGGCCAACTTCTGGCAGACGTGCAGTCCACTGAGGAGGCAGCATCATGAGCCGGCTACAGCAGCGCACAGTGTTTATAACCGGCGGCAGCCGGGGAATCGGCCGGGCCATTGCCCTGGCCTGTGCCCGGGAAGGCGCCAACGTGGTCATTGCAGCGAAAACCGATACCCCGCATCCGAAACTACCCGGCACCATCCACACGGTCGCTGAGGAAATTCGCAACGCCGGAGGCCAGGCGCTACCGCTGGTACTGGACGTGCGGGATGAACGACAGGTCCGCCAGCGAATAGACGAAGCCGCCGGTTATTTTGGCGGTATCGATGCCCTGGTGAACAACGCCGGGGCGATACGCCTGACCGGTGTCGAAAACCTGAAAGTGAGCCGATACGACCTGATGCATCAGGTCAACGCCCGGGCCGTATTCACCTGCAGTCAGGCGGCCCTGCCCTGGCTGAAGGAATCCGGTGGCCACATTCTCAGCCTGTCGCCGCCGCTGAACCTGAATACCCGGTGGTTTTCCCAGTACGGGCCATACACCACCACAAAATACGGAATGACCATGCTCAGCATGGGCATGGCCGAGGAGTTCCGACGCTATGGCATTGCCGTGAACTGCCTGTGGCCAAAGACTCTGATTGCCACTGCCGCCATAGAACACGAAGTGGGCGGACCTCAATTGATGGCGCAGGGACGAAAGCCGGAAATCATGGCCGATGCTGCGGTCAGCATACTGTCCCGCAGTGCGGACGAACTGACCGGGCAAGCGCTGATTGACGAGGATGTACTTCGTCAGGATGGCGTGAAGGACTTCGAACACTACCGGTATGCCGCAGGCGACAAGCCGCTGCTGCCGGATCTGTTCCTGGATTAGCCGCGGAGCAATGGGTTGGTCCGCGGTTCAAAACCTACAAAGACAATGACGACTGAAACGGACGCACCATGAGCCAAGACATCGTAACCGCACGCGACATCATGCGCAGCCTGCCCACGGTTCTGAAAAAATTTCCCTTCGTGGCAAAAGGGCTTTACTACTACCGGGTAAAGGACGACAAAAAAGAGCTGACCCTTGGCAAGCTGGTAGAGCGCAACGCTGACAAACACCCCACGCGCCCTGCCATTCTCTTCGATGATCGCAGCATTACCTGGGCAGAACTGGATGCCTGGAGCAATCGAATTGCCCATTACCTGAAAGATCAGGGGCTGGTAAAGGGCGATGCCATTGCGGTACTGCTGGAAAACCGACCGGAACTACTGGCGACCGTGGTTGGCGCAGCCAAGGTCGGCGTGGCCTGCGCCATGCTGAACACCTCCCAGAAAGGCAAAGTGCTGGCCCACAGTATCAACCTGATCGAGCCACGACTGCTGGTGGTTGGTAGCGAACTGATCGACAATGCCGAGTCGGTTCGTGGAGAGGTTCAGCTCCGGCACACGCATCCCCTGCTCTACCTGCACGACGGCAACACTCTGAACACCTTTAGTGACGCGCCGGAGGGCTACGTCAATCTGGCCCTGGAAGTCAGCCGCCGGCCCTCAACCCGACCGGTCCTGAGCAACCCGGTAACCATGGGCGATACCGCCGTGTATCTTTACACCTCAGGCACCACCGGCCTGCCCAAGGCGGCGCCCGGTTCACATCGCAAATTTATCAAAGCCTACGGCGGCTTTGGCATGCTCTCCCTGGCCATGGAACCGGAAGACGTCCTGTATTGTACGCTGCCGCTGTATCATGGCACCGCCCTGCTGGTGTGTTGGGGCTCGGTCCTCGCCGGTGGCTCTGCCATCGCACTGCGCCGAAAATTCTCCGCCAGCGCCTTCTGGGACGACGTCCGACGCTACAACGCCACCACCTTCGGCTACGTGGGCGAACTGTGCCGCTACCTGCTGAATCAACCTCCCAGCAGCCAGGACCGCAACCACGGCCTGACCAAAATGATCGGCAACGGCCTGCGCCCCTCCATCTGGAAAGAATTCAAGGAACGTTTTGGCATCGACAAGGTGGCTGAACTGTATGCCTCATCAGAAGGCAATATCGGCTTCAGCAACTTTTTCAACATGGACAACACCGTGGGCTTCTCCACCGCGCCCTACAAACTGGTCAAGTACCACGAAGGCACCCGGGACCCGATCCGCAACGACAAGGGCCGTCTGGAGGAAGTGGAAAAAGGCCAGCCCGGCCTGTTGATCGGGGAGATCAACAAGAAGTGGGCATTCGAGGGATACACCCAGAAGGAAGCCACCGAGAAATCCATCCTGCGCGATGGCTTCAAGAAAGGCGATGCCTGGTTCAATACCGGTGATGTATTAAAAGAAATCGGCTGCCGTCACCTGCAGTTTGTCGATCGCATGGGCGACACCTTCCGCTGGAAGGGAGAGAACGTGTCGACAACGGAGGTGGAAAATATCATTGATGGCTCCGCCATGGTGGAGGAAGCCATTGTGTACGGTGTCGAGATTCCCAAAACCAACGGCAAGGCGGGCATGGTAACGCTGGTGCCTCAGTCCAATGGTTCGTCCTTCGATATCAACAAGCTGTTTGACTATCTGCAGGAGAATCTGCCGGCCTATGCGGTGCCGGTGTTTGTGCGGGTGACCAATGCCATCGAGAAGACGGGAACGTTCAAGTACCGGAAGGTGGACATCCAGAAGCTCGGCTATTCTCTGGAGCGGTCGGAAGACGATGTGTACGCCTGGCTGCCCGGTTCGTCCGGTTATACTTTGCTGACTCCGGAGCTAGTCTCGGATATTGATTCGGGGGATGTTCGGTTTTGATCCTGACTTTTGGAGAGGGGCCTCATAACCTAGCCTGCAACGCTTGGTGACAGTGAGTACGGGGTGCCCCTCCCAAAAACCGCTACAAGCACATCCATGTGCGCTTCTCTCCGGCCATCCATGGCCTCCGACATTTTTGGGAGGGGCACCCCGCACTCACTTCCGAGCCAAGGAGTGATAGTCAGTTTACTGAAAAACCTAGCTTTTCTCCCTGACTATTACTGTGAAGCTGACCGGCCGTGATGGGGAACGCTTCCAAAAAATTTTGAGGGCCATGGATGGCCCGAAATAAGCGCACATGGATGTGCTTGTAGCGGTTTTTTGGAAGCGTTCCCCAGCGCGGCCCACACCGAAACCTAAAGGCTAGGAGGGAGGCTATCCCTCAGGCTCCAAGAACTATTCTTCAACCCGCAAAACGATCTTGCCAGTGGCCCGACGCCCCGTGAGTGCCCCAAGCGCCGCCGCATATTCCTCGAACGGGAAAACCTCGCTGACCTTGGGATCGATCTTGCCGTCGGCATACATCTGCAACAGCTCCATCATGTTCTGGGCGCTGGTCTGCGGCTCGCGCTGGGTGAAGCTACCCCAGAATACACCTACCACAGAACAGCCCTTGAGCAGCGTCAGGTTCGCAGGAATCTTGGGGATATCCCCTGCGGCAAAGCCGATCACCAGATGGCGGCCGTTCCAGCCCATGGTGCGCAGGGCCTGTTCGGTGAAATCTCCGCCGACCGGGTCGTAGATCACATCCACACCTTTGCCCTTGGTCAGTTTCTTCACCGCATCTTTCAGCGATTCCTCGGTGTAATTCACCAGTTCATCAGCACCGGCTTCCCTGGCCACCGCGAGTTTTTCAGCAGAGCTGGCCGCCGCGATCACTTTCGCGCCCATAGCCTTGCCCAGCTCCACCGCTGCCAGGCCAACACCACCGCTGGCACCGAGTACCAGCAGGGTTTCGCCGGGCTGCAGGTTGCCTCGCTGTTTCAGCGCATAATAGGAGGTGCCATACACCATCATGAAAGCCGCTGCTTTCTCATCGGACATAGAGTCCGGAATTGGCAACAGGTTGGATTCCGGAGCAACCACTTCTTCGGCAAACGCACCCCAGCCGGTCAGAGCGGCTACCCGGTCTCCGGGTTTGAAACGGCTGACTTTTTCGCCCACTTCAAGCACTTCACCGGACAGTTCGCCACCGGGGGAAAACGGCATGGGCGGCTGGAACTGGTATTTGCCCTGAATGATCAGGGTGTCCGGGAAGTTCAGGCCTGCAGCCTTGACCCGGATTTTTACGCCGCTGCCTTTTACATCCGGGCTGGCAATGTCTTCGATGACCAGATTCTCTGCCGGGCCATAGTCTTTGCACAGAATGGCTTTCATGGTTGCTCCTGGGCTGTCTGTCTTACCCCGATGGCGTCAGGGCGGGTCTGATTTGATGTTGTAATTGACCCGGATCAACCTAAACGCACAGGGCCCGTGAAGCAAATCAAGGCTGCTTATTCATGGCAATAAGCCCGGCTGATAAACCGGCGGATTCAGAACAGTACAGCGCCCGCTACCACAGCGACGATGACCATCACACCGGCGGCCAGAAGCCCATACCTGACACCGGGAGACAGGGTTTGTGAGTGTTGAACCCGGGCTGGGCTGTCTTCGTCGTGATTGACCAGTTTCTGGTCTTCGCTGGAGCGCCGAATCAGGTCAATCATTTCCTCACACTGGTGGCTGGAGAACGCCGCCGGGTTGAAGTCCGGTAACTGGTGCTTGTCCAGAAAGGCCTGCACGTCGGATGACAGGGGTACATACTTCATCGACCAGTTGGAGAAGGTCGGGACGTCCAGCGGCTCTTCAATCAGCATGCGGATATTGCGGTGACGAGAGTCCTGGCGGATTCGTTCGAAGGTTTCCCGGACAAATTCTTCCTCGCCCTCAAGGTACTGGAAAAACCGGTTGTCGCCATAATACAAGCCACCGACCAGGCCTGCCCGACCGTTATTTCTTCGGGACACCATGAGAATTCTGGCCACGTGGGGTTCGACACCCTTTTCCAGGGGCTGGGCTTCAAACGTTGCTTCGCTGGCGTAGGCGAGTCGCATCAGGGCCATATTGCAGTACTCCGGATCAATCAAACGGGAAACAAGGCAGTGATACGCGTAACTGTCGCGCAACAGATCACATTGGCTGAATCGGCCATCAACGCCTGAAGATGAATCCCGTGACGAATTCCGCTATTCTTCCAGCCTTTCACCCTCGCCCCGGACCGAATTTCGTCAGATCAGAGCCGCCCCATGTTTGACATCATCTATACTCTTGAAATGATTGGCGTTGTGGCGTTTGCCATTTCCGGCATGATCGTCGCCCGGTCCAAAAACATGGATCCGGTGGGTGTGTTTGCCATCGGTTTTATTACCGCTCTGGGTGGCGGCACATTGCGGGATCTGATCATGGACAATCACCCGCTGTACTGGATCAAGCACCAGGAGCAGCCGATCATGATCCTGGCCATGGCAATCGTGTTCAGCTACTGGAGCCGGGCCCATTCCCTGAAAGAATCGAGAATCGTCTTCCCGGACGCCATCGGCCTTGGCATTTTTTCCATTCTCGGTGCGCAACTGGCTCTCGATCTGGGCCACTCCTGGTTTATCGCTTCCATGCTGGGTGTAATGACAGGCTGCTTCGGCGGCGCCCTGCGTGACACCCTGTGCAACGAAGTTCCCTTTATTTTCCGCAAGGACCAGATCTACGCCTCTATCGCCTTCGCCGGTTGCTGGCTGTACTTTGTGTGCCAGTGGTTGCTGGAGAGCGAATCCATGGCGCTGACTATTGGCCTGCTGTTTATCGTGATTGTTCGCATGCTCGCGGTGCGCTTTGATATCCGCCTGCAACGAGACCAGATGCTGAACTGAACTCTGAATCATCCCTTGGCGTGAGGCGCCTGAGCCGGTAACATTGCCGTTTTTTCACCCAATTCACGTTTTCCGCACGCAAACTGACTTTCAAACTCCCTAATCCAGGCATTCTAGAGGCAGACCCAAGTCATGCTTGAACGACTGTTCCAACTCCAGGCCCACGGCACCACTGTCCGTAAAGAAGTGGTAGCTGGCATTACCACCTTCCTGACCATGGCCTACATCATCGTGGTCAACCCCAGCATCCTGTCGTCCACCGGCATGGATTTCGGAGCCGTTTTCGTGGCTACCTGTCTGGCCGCAACCATCGGTACGCTGATTATGGGCCTCTGGGCAAACTATCCAATTGCCCTGGCCCCCGGCATGGGCCTGAACGCTTTTTTCTCGTTCACGGTCGTCGGCAGTATGGGATACAGCTGGGAAGTGGCGCTGGGCGCTGTCTTTCTCTCCGGGTTTATTTTCTTCATTCTGAGTGTGGTCAAGATCCGGGAATGGATCATCAACAGCATTCCGATGTCCTTACGCTTTGGCATTTCTGCCGGCATCGGATTCTTTCTTGCTCTGATCGCACTGAAAAACGCCGGCATCGTGGTAGATAACCCTGCGACCCTTGTGGGTCTGGGCGACATCAAAGTGGCTGAGAGCCTGCTGTTCTTCGCAGGATTCGTACTGATCTGTGCACTTTCATTCCGCAGAATCACTGGCGCCGTGATGATCGGCATCCTTGCTGTTACCGTGGCCGCCATGATGCTTGGCATGGTGGAATACAAAGGTTTTGTGTCTGCCCCACCCAGCCTTGCCCCCACCTTTATGCAACTTGATCTGGCCGGCGCACTGAATGTTGGCATGATCAGCATTATCTTTGCCTTTCTGTTCGTGGATCTTTTCGATACCTCCGGCACCCTGATCGGAGCAGCCCAGCGTGGTGGATTGCTGGATAAAGATGGCAAGCTGCCCCGTCTCGGACGAGCTCTGATGTCGGATTCCGTCGCAACCATGTCAGGCGCAGCCCTGGGTACCTCAACCACCACCAGCTATATCGAATCAACCGCTGGCATTTCCGCCGGTGGTCGCACAGGACTGACGGCGGTTGTCGTCGCCCTGCTTTTCCTCGCCTGTTTGCTGCTGTCACCGATCGCGAGCATCATCCCTGCCTATGCGACCGCACCGGCCCTGTTCTACGTCGCCGTGCTGATGGCAAGCGGCCTCAAACTGATCGATTGGGATGACATCACCGACGCCGCACCAGCGATCGTCACGGCACTGACCATGCCGCTGACCTTCTCTATTGCAAACGGCATTGCCCTGGGTTTCATCACCTACGCCGTGATCAAGGCGTTGTCTGGCCGCTGGTCCGATCTTAACGCCAGTGTCGTTACCATTGCCGTTGTATTTGTTCTGAAATTCATGTTCCTGGACGCCGCCTGAGCGGCGCCCAGAGTAATCACCGGATCCGCCCATGGACTATTTTTCCGAGAGCATCAAGAAAGCCATCCGCACTGTGCCGGACTGGCCCAAACCCGGCGTCTCCTTCCGGGACATCACCACGGTCCTTCAGGACAAAACGGCATTTCGTAAACTGATCGATGCCTTTGTCCATCGCTACCATGGCCAGCACATTGATGCGGTTGCCGCCGTCGATGCCCGAGGCTTCATTATTGGCTCGGCGCTGGCCTACGAGCTGAATGCCTCTCTGGTACTCGTGCGCAAGAAGGGCAAACTGCCCTTCGACACCCTGGTGGAAGACTACGAACTGGAATACGGCACGGCTTCCGTCGAGCTACACGAAGACGCTTTCAAACCCGGCGACAAGGTCATCCTGGTGGACGATCTGATTGCCACTGGCGGCACCATGCTGGCCGCAACCCGTCTGATCCGCCGTATCGGTGCTGAAATCGTAGAGGTCGCAGCCATGATTGATCTGCCGGATCTGGGTGGCTCACGCAAGCTGCAGGAAGAAGGTCTGCAGGTTTATACTGTCTGCTCATTCGAAGGAGACTGAGCGGAGGCGCCACCATGGGCGATTATCAGCATCACTGGAAAGATGGAACACCGGTTCATCTTCCCCTTGGCAAAATCGTTTGTGTGGGGCGCAACTACGCCGAACACGCCCGGGAGCTGAACAACCCGGTACCGGAAGAACCGCTACTGTTTATCAAACCCTCCACCGCAGCGGTTCATATCACCCGCCCGCTGGTCTACCCCAGAGGCCAGGGTGCGGTGCACTTTGAAACCGAACTGGCCGTACTTATCGGCCGCCCCCTGACCAATGCCTCCGCCAGCGAAGTGGAAAGTGCCATTCTCGGTTATGGCCTGGCCCTGGACCTCACCTTGCGGGACGTGCAAAGCAGCCTGAAAGAAAAGGGACACCCCTGGGAGCGCGCAAAGGCCTTCGACGGCGCCTGCCCGCTTTCACCGTTCGTTGCCGCCGACCAACTTGCCAAGGGCAACCTGAACTTCACACTGGATATCGACGGCCAGCGCCAGCAGACCGGGAATACCGGCGACATGCTGAACCCGATCGTGCCCCTGATTGCTCATATGAGCACCCAGTTCACCCTGTTACCCGGCGATGTGGTGCTGACTGGCACGCCCAAAGGCGTTGGCCCGCTTGTCAGCGGCCAGACTCTGTCCCTGGAGCTGGAAGATGTGTTATTTGTGGAGACCACAGTGGTCTGAACGCAACACGGATACGGATATTCAGACGAGCTGCAAACTTCCCGTAGAACAGGCACTACCATGGCCAGGAAACCCGTTACTTCACGCACAGGACGCTTCTTCAAACTCGCAGGCATGACCGCCACGGTGGCGGGCCAGTACGCCGGCCAGAGAGCGCGGCGCATGTTCCGCACCGAAAATGACGAAGGCGCCCAGAGCGAAAGCTACACCCGGATGGCCGGGCAAATTGCCGATACCCTGGGCGAGCTCAAGGGGGCGGTGATGAAGGTGGGGCAGATAGCCTCCCAGACCCAGGACTTCCTGCCCAAAGAATTCTCGGACGCGCTGGAAAAACTCCAGAAAGAAGCACCACCGATGCCATTCGAGGTGATTCTGGAACAGGTGGAAAGTGAGCTGGGCAAGCCGGTTGGCGAGCTGTTTGAATACCTGCAGGAAACACCCTACGCCTCTGCCTCCATCGGCCAGGTACACCGCGCCCGCCTGCACGATGGCACGGATGTGATCGTGAAAGTGCAATACCCCGGCGTGGATGAATCCTGCGACTCCGACCTCAAACAGCTACGACTGGCCCTGAAGCTCGGCGGCCTGCTGAAAATGCCCAAGGAGACGGTTGACCAGCTGTTCGGCGAAATCCGGGTGCGACTGAAGGAAGAGCTGGATTACGAGAACGAGGCGCGAAACCTCAAGCTGTTCCACGAATTCCACAAAGATCAGCCGTGGGTGATCATCCCGGAGGTGGTCGACAGCCATTCAACCCGTCGGGTCCTGACCCTGGGGCTGGTGGAGGGCGACCACGTCAGCAAGGTCACGCCGGAACACTACTCCCAGGAAACCCTCAACCTGATTGGCCACCGGATTTTCACGATCATGGCCGATCAGCTGTTCCGGTTCCAGTGCATTCACGGCGACCCTCACGCGGGCAATTTCGCCTACCGGCCGGATGGCACCATTATCATGTATGACTTCGGCTGCGTGAAGAAACTCAAACCGGAGATTGTCGAAGCCTACCGCAAAGCCTTGATCGCAGCGCTGGATGAGGACTACCAGGCCCTGGACCAGTACCTGATCGACCTGGGCGCTCGCGTGGACAGCCAACCGGCGGTCGATGAAGCCTATTACGCCATGTGGAGGGATATCCTGATCATCCCGTTCCTGAACGATGAGCCCTACGACTTCGCCGAGGCCGATATCCATAAACACGTGGCCGCCAAAACCAGCACGGTGTTCAAATACCTGGATTACTTCAAACCACCGGTCGAGAGTATTTTCATAGACCGGATGATTGCGGGGCATTACTGGATGCTAAAACGCTTAGGTGTCCAGGCAGCATTCAGAAGTGAACTGGAGAAATACCTCCGAGGCTAACGCCAAGTTCACAAATAACGCGAAACCCACTCCCGCACCCCTTCCGAGGCCCCTTTGCGAATCACCCGTGCCCGGGAGACGGACGCAGGTTCGCCAGGATCAATCACCGTGATGGGCACATCAATGTCCACCTCGTAGATCAGCCCCGCCGCAGGATATACCTGCAGCGACGTACCCACAATCAGCAGCTGGTCTGCGGTGCGCACCACCTCTGCCGCCGCATCCAGCATCGGGACTTCTTCGCCGAACCAGACGATATGGGGCCGAAGCTGGGCACCGCGATCACAGGTATCCCCGGGATTGATGTCGTTGTAGCCGATGTCGTAAATGAGGTCCGGATAGGCGGAACTGCGGGCCTTGGTGAGTTCACCGTGCAGGTGCAGCACATTGCTGGAACCGCCGCGCTCATGCAGGTCGTCCACATTCTGGGTGACCACGGTCACCTGAAAACGGCTTTCCAGCTCCGCCAGCAAGCGGTGCGCAGGATTGGGCTCAACGGTTTGAAGTTGCCGCCTGCGCTCGTTATAGAACCTCAGCACCAGATCCCGGTTGCGCTCGAACGCCTCCGGCGTGGCCACGTCGTACACACTGTGCTGCTCCCACAGCCCACCGTTGTCCCGGAAGGTGGAGAGGCCGCTTTCGGCGCTGATTCCAGCGCCAGTGAGTACGACAATGTGCTCTTGCATCAGTCGAAGATCTTACCCGGATTCATGATGTTATTGGGGTCGAATACCTGCTTGATACCGCGCAGGTAGGCAATTTCCGCCTCGCTGCGGGTGTACTGCAGGTAGGGTTTCTTGGTCATGCCCACACCGTGCTCAGCAGAGACACTGCCCTGATAACGCTCGACAATTTCAAATACCCACTTGTTCACCTGCTGGCATTTTTCGAAGAAATCTTCCTTCGCCATGTCCTCCGGTTTGAGGATGTTCAGGTGCAGGTTGCCGTCACCAATGTGGCCGAACCAGATGATCTCGAAGTCCGGGTAGTGTTCGGTAACCACGTTGTCGATTTCCTGGAGGAAGCCCGGCACCTTGGAAACCACCACCGAAATATCGTTCTTGTAGGGAATTCGCGGCGCGATGGATTCGGAAATCCGCTCACGCAGCTGCCAAAGGTTCTGTGCCTGGGTTTCACTCTGGCTGATGACACCATCCAGCACCCAACCTTCTTCCACACACTGCTCAAACAGTGCCATGGCATCGTCCATCACCTGATCAGAAACAGCCTCGAACTCCAGCAACGCATAATATGGCGCCTCGGTCTCGAACGGTGCCTGAACCTGGCCGTGGGCCAGTACATGCCCCATGGCCTGGTGAGAGAAAAACTCGTAGGCGGTCAGATCCAGTTTTTTCTGGAAAGCCTGCAAGACATCCATGGTGTTGGTGAGGTCATTCAGGCCCAGCACCAGCACGGTCAGGTCGTCCGGCTTGCGGGTAAGCTTCATGGTGGCTTCGGTAATGAAACCCAGGGTGCCCTCGGCACCGATGAACAGATGTCGCAGATCGTAGCCGGTGTTGTTCTTGGCCAGATCCTTGTTCAGATCCAGCACATCACCTTTACCGGTCACCACTTTCAGTCCGGCAACCCAGTCCCGGCTCATGCCCCAGCGAATGACCTTGATGCCGCCGGCATTGGTGGACAGGTTGCCACCGAGCTGGCTCGACCCGGCGGAGGCAAAATCCACCGGATAGTACAGGCCGTTTTCTTCGGCAAAGGTCTGCAGTTGCTCGGTCACCACCCCGGCCTGGCAACGTACGGTGCGATCACTGGCGTTGAAATCCAGAATCTGGTTCATGTTGTCGAACGCTACCACCACTTCGCCATTGGCGGCCACGGCGCCTGCACTCAGGCCGGTACGTCCGCCCGAAGGTACCAGAGCCACCTGATTGTCATTGGCAAACTTCACCAGCGCCTGCACCTGCTCCGTGGTTTTCGGCAGGACAATGGCCAGCGGCTTGGGCGGGTAGATTTTGGTCCAGTCCTTGCCGTAATTGTCCAGATCCGCAGGATCGGTGAGAACCTTGCCCGGGTTTTCGGAGGTGGCAACCAGCTCTTTAAGGGAAGCGATGATCTGTTCGGAACTCATGGATGTGTCAGTCTCTTCGAAGTTGGGCCAGGGCCTGTTCAGAGATCACTCACAAAGAATTGATTCAGGCAAACCGGCGCGCTGTGAAAATCTGCGTTTATGGTATCATACCGCCCCTGTTCTGTGAGCCAGGCCGACGATCCCTGGCTGCAGGTCATTTCACGTGACGAAAGGTTCGGAAGCAAGCCCATGTCAAATACGTCTCTCGAAAAGAGCAAAATCCGGATCCTGCTGCTGGAAGGCGTGCATCAATCTGCCATTGATACCCTGAATGCCGCGGGTTACACCAATATCGAGTATCTGACCCATTCATTGGGTGAGGAAGAGCTGATCGAGAAGATTGCCGATGCGCACTTCGTTGGTATCCGCTCTCGCACCCAGTTGACCGAGAAAGTATTTGAAGCCGCCAGGAAGCTGGTGGCTGTGGGCTGCTTCTGTATCGGCACCAACCAGGTAGACCTGCAGGCCGCGACCCGCCGTGGCGTGGCCGTGTTCAACGCGCCTTTCTCCAACACCCGTTCCGTGGCAGAACTGGTTCTGGCCCAGGCCATCCTGCTGCTGCGCGGCGTGCCGGAAAAGAACGCCAAAGCCCACCGTGGCGAGTGGCTGAAATCCGCCAAGAACAGCTACGAGATTCGTGGCAAGAAGCTTGGCATCATCGGTTACGGCAACATCGGCACCCAGTTCAGCGTGCTGGCCGAAAGCCTGGGAATGGACGTCTATTTCTACGACGTGGTTTCCAAACTGCCGATTGGTAACGCCACGCAAGTGGGCACGCTGCAGGAACTGCTGAACATTTCCGATGTGGTTTCCCTGCACGTACCGGAGACTCCGGCGACCAAATACATGTTCAAGGCCGAGCAGTTTGCCCAGATGAAGCCGGGCAGCATTCTGATGAACGCTTCCCGCGGTACCGTGGTGGATATCGACGCCCTGGCCGATGCGCTGAGTTCCGGTAAACTGCTGGGCGCAGCCATCGACGTATTCCCGGTGGAGCCCAAGTCCAACGACGAAGAGTTTGTCTCTCCACTGCGCGAGTTCGACAACTGCATCCTGACTCCGCACGTGGGTGGCTCAACCATTGAAGCCCAGGAAAACATCGGGCGCGAAGTGGCCGAGAAGCTGGCCATGTACAGCGACAACGGCACCTCCGTTTCTTCGGTGAACTTCCCGGAAGTGGCGCTGCCGTCGCACCCGAACCAGCACCGCCTGCTGCACATTCACGAGAACGTGCCGGGCGTAATGTCGGAAATCAACCAGGTGTTCTCCGAAAACGGCATCAACGTCTGTGGCCAGTACCTGCAAACCAAGGAAGATATTGGTTATGTGGTGGTCGATGTGGACAAGGCCTACGGTGAGCTGGCGCTGGAAAAGCTCCGCCAGGTAAAAGGCACTATTCGCTGCCGCGTACTGTTCTGACAGACAGCTGCCTTCAAGAACCGGAGCATCCCCCTGGGAGCTCCGGTTTTTTTATGCCATTTCGGGCCACAACGCCGCATTTCAACAAAACTTCATGCTGCCGCCCTTGAGATTCGGCCATACGTAGCCATGCTAAAAGTACCAGTCATTCAAACCGGGCCGGAACAGGCCCAGCATGGAGGTAATTATGTCCTTGAAGGAATCTCTGCAGAAGAAACTGGAAACCCAGACCGAGTACTGGAGCAAACAGATCGACAGCCTGCGTGCCGAAGCCGACGAAAAGATGGCCAAGGCAAAGGATGACCAAGCGGAAGCCGAAATTCAGAGAGAGTTTTCAGAGCGCATTCAGGCCGTTGAAGACCACATCGAGACTGCCCGAAGCAAACTGGGCGAACTCAAGGACTCCGGCGAAGATCAGCTGGAGGATCTGAAGAAGCGAATCGACGAATGGCTGCCGAGCAATACCAACTGATTGCTCCTGCCATAAAGCAAAAAGCCCCGGCATAAACCGGGGCTTTTTTGTTGAATGCTGAGCAGGTTATTACTGCATCGGCACCAGTGTCAGCTCAACGCGACGGTTCTGCTCACGACCCGCAGCCGTATCGTTGGAAGCAATCGGGTAGCGCTCGCCATAACCGGTGGCCCGGGTACGACGGGGCTCAATGCCCTGATTCAACAGGAAGTCACGGACAGAAGACGCGCGACGCTCGCTCAACAGCTGGTTGTAGCTGTCTGAACCGGTGCTGTCAGTATGGCCTTCAATCTGGATGATGGTTTTGTCGAACTCTTTCAGAACCAGAGCCACAGACTCAAGAGTGCCGGTAAAACCGGAACGGATGGTGGACTGGTCGGTATCAAAAGTGATGTTACCCGGCATGATCAGGTCGATCTGGTCACCATTACGGACGACGCGAACACCGGTACCTTCCAGCTTCTGGCGCAGCTGGGCCTCCTGGCGATCCATGTAGTAGCCGATACCGCCACCCACGGCCGCACCGCCAGCGGCACCAATCAGTGCGCCTTTGCCACGATCACTGCTGCTGGAGGTTGCTGCGCCAATAGCAGCACCACCGATCGCGCCAATAATACTGCCCTTGGTGGCATTCGAAGTTTTCTCTTCCCCGGTATACGGGTCATAGGTCATACAGCCACTCAGGCCAACAGTTGCTACCGCAAAGGCAAGAATTGTCTTTTTCACTGTCTTCTCCCGCTTCTGTAATCGTTGGTCCGGAGCTTTTGGCACTACAGCCACTGCTTACTCCGAGAATGTATCGATAATGGTATTGAATACCGTCGCCTGCAAATCCTGCGCTTCGTTCACAAGATGATGACGACCGTCCGGTATTCTTCGTTCCTTCACTGAGGAAAATTTATTCCGGATAATCCTCAGATTGTGCTGCCAGTCTACCGTCAGATCCTTCTCACCCTGCACCACGGTGACCGGAAAATCCACCGGCCTCGCCGACTCAATGTGCGGCACCCATTGTCGCAATGCAGTCACCCAATCGACATGAACCGCTCTTGCCTGCAACGGGTCGTGTTCCCGCAGGAACCGAAGAAAGCGGGTATCGCCACTGTTCGGGCCGAATACCCGTTTCCAGCGAGTCAGGAACGGTTTGACCAGACTGTGGAGAATCTTTGCCCCCAGCCAGCCCATAGGCCTTACCAGTGGCGCCAGCAACACCACTTTGCGGAACGCCGAGGACTCCCGGTTGTGGTGGTTCGACAGCAGGTAGTCAATCAATATTGCGCCACCCGTACTCTGCCCCACTGCGTACCAGGGCCCCCGAATCTTGTCCCTGACCTTCGCCATTACTTCCGACAGTACGGCCTGGTACTCCAGGAAACTGCCAATGGCGGCCGGCGTACCACTCGACAATCCGTGCCCGGGCTGATCGTAGGCCAGAACATCGAAGCCTGCACCAAGACAGCGGTCAATCAATTGGGTATACAAACCCACATGATCAAAATAACCATGCAGAATGAACACCGTGCCTTTCGGGCTGGCGCTCTCCGGCAGCCGGAAGTAATGCACCATCACTTCATGCCGCTCGGCACAGATGTACCCCTGATGGTAGACCACATCCGGATGCTCAACCCAAAGATCAAGGCCATAGAACCGGCAATACGCCTCCATCTCGGAACTCAGTTCCCGGCTGGCGGACGGATCAAACGGTTCCAGACGGTCCAGCAGGGAATGTCTGTCCCAATTCGGTATTTCTATGGTATCTGTTTTCCAGTACACGTAGAGTTAAACGCCTGTCATGAATCCATAAATGCCAGTCATCCTAACGCATTCACAAGGGAGAACACAGATGTTCCAGCCGCTTCTTGAGGCCGGGTTGAGAGGGACCATGCACCGTTTTGTGAAGCCCGTCCTGTCCCGGGCGTTTCCGTTATCGGTGCAGCGCCGATACACCCGGGAAGCTTATCGAACATCCTACCCGCCTAAAGACGTCAGTTTCGCGTGGGAAGACCTGGGCGATGTACCGGTGCTGCGCGCCTCCCCGGAAGACCGTTCTGGCGGCACCGTACTGTATTTTCACGGCGGAGGCTATGTTATGGGCTCTGCCGATACCCACCGGGGCATTGCCGGCCATCTGGCCAAATTCTCTGGCTGCGACGTACTGATCCCGGATTACCGGCTGGCGCCGGAGCATCCGTTTCCCGCCGCGCCAGACGATGCCGAAGCCGTATATCTGGCCTTGATCAACCAGGGGGTAAGCCCCGGCTCCATTGCCGTGGCCGGAGATTCCGCCGGCGGCGGTCTGTCGGTGGTACTGGCCATGCGATTGCGCGACCACGGTCATCCACTGCCCTCATCCGTCACCTGCTTCTCGCCCTGGACAGATCTGTCAGAAAAGGATCTTTACACTCCGGAATGTGAACCGGTCCTGCACGCTGCCTGGACCTTCAAAGCCGCGAAAATGTATGCCAACGGCGTGCCTTTGACACACCCGCTGGTGTCGCCTGTCTACGGTGACCTGAGTGGCCTGCCTCCCCTGCTGATTCAGGTCGGAAGCCAGGAAGTTCTGCTCAACGACGCCCGTCGATTGGCGGAGGCGGCCAAACAGGAACACGTGGAAACCACGCTGGAGATCTACAACAATCTCTGGCACGTATTCCAGGTGCACGCCGCGCAGCTTGACCGGGCCAGAGACGCTCTGGCCGTTGCCGGGCGTCACATCAGACATCATCTTCAAGCCTGACGACACCCCGGATCAAAGCTTCCTTTCGAACCTTGGGCCAGCGCTTGACCTGCCATTCCAGGCGGGAGGCGCGGCTCCTGTCGCCGGCAGGCACATGGAACTCCAGGGTTAACGGCCCTTTACCTCTCAGGCTCCGGGCACCTTTGGGTGCCCCCGCCTGATGCTCGGCAAACCGCCGCTCCACATCTGTGGCAATTCCGGTGTAGAGGCTACCCGATGCGGTGCGAACAAGGTACAGATACCAGTTTTCAGCCATGGCTCAACGCCTGCTCCCGGTCACGGACCTTCTTCTGCTGCAGCCATAATCCCGCAATGATCAGCACCAGCCCGACGTAGGTCGAGGTGAGAATAACTTCGCCCAGAATGAAGTAGATAAACACCAGGGACAGAAAAGGCGAGATAAAAATCAGATTGCTCACTTTCGAGGTGTTTTCTGCTTTTTTCATGGCCTGGGACCACAGCACAAAGGCTATGCCCATTTCAAAAACGCCGACGTAAACCGCAGCGGCCATCGAACTCCCGACCGGCATGACCAACCCCGCCGTCTGCCAGCACACCAGCACAATGACCGGCAGTCCAAATAGAAAATTCAGAAACAGGCCTACCACCGGGTCCCGGGTATCCCGGGTGGCAATAATCCAGTAAGACGCCCAAACCAGCGTGCTGCCCAACGCCAGCGAGACACCGAGGGGGTCCGAGAATGAGAGCGAGGTTACGGCACCGCGGGTGGCGATCACTACCACTCCGGCGTAACACACCAACCCCGCCAGAATATCGATCCTGCGCAGTTTCTGCCCCAGAAACGGCACCGACAGATAGGCCAGCACCAGTGCCCAGGTGTAGTTCAGAGGCTGGGCCTCCTGGGCGGGCAGACGGTCGAACGCGCCAAACAGCAGAAAGTAATACAGACAGGGATTGATCAGCCCCATCAGCATGGACTGCAGGTATTGGCCCCGCCGCAAACGGAACACCAGTCCCCAGCGCCCCTGTAGCATAAGGATAGCCGCCATCACGACGATGGATGCGGTACAGGCCACCAGCAGCATCTGAACCGGCGCAAGATCCGCCAGTGACAATTTGAAGGCGGTAGCAACGGTCGACCACAGCAGCACCGTGGCAAGGCCGTACATCATGGCCTGTTTCTGATCAGTCATGCCCATGCTCCAAATCCGACTCCAGCCAGCGATACAGTGTTCTGCGATTAATGCCGAGTATCTGGGCCGCCCGGCGTTTATTACCATCAACGGCAGCCATGACCCGGCGCACGTAATCCTGCTGGAGCATCTCCAAGGTGGGCCATTCGGAAAGTTTCCCGGGCGAAGCGGCAACGGCAGCCTGAACAATCCCGCCCTGGCGCTTCCGGATGCGTTCGGGCAAATGCTCGGGCTGTAGGGTATCGCTTTCACAAAAAGTGACCGCCCGCTCAATCGCACTGGACAGCTCACGCACATTGCCCGGAAACGGATAATCGCGGAGTATCCTTAACGTAACGTCACTGAACTTCAGGAACCCCCGGCTGTGACGACGTGCTGCCTCACCCAGAAAATGCATGGCCAGCAATTCAACATCCTCATCCCGCTCCCTCAGGGGAGGCACCGTTAACGACAGGGTTTCGAGACGATAATACAGGTCTTCGCGGAAATGGCCCTGCTCAACAGCCCGAAGCAAATCCACATGAGTTGCCGCCAGAATGCGAACATCCACCATTTCCTCATGGTCAGCTCCCACTGGTTTGATGCAGCCCTCCTGCAACACCCGAAGCAGTTTGGCTTGCAGAGCCAATGGCATTTCACCAATCTCGTCCAGCAGCAAGGTGCCACCGTTCGCCTCTGCAAACAGCCCCCGACGGGCCTGCCGTGCACCGGTAAAAGCACCAGCCTCGTGACCGAAGAATTCACTTTCCATCAAGTCTCGCGGTATACCGGCACAATTCACCGCAAGGAACGGCCGTGCTGAGCGCTCACTTTGCTGGTGGATTGCCCTCGCAACCAGCTCTTTCCCGGTTCCACTTTCGCCATTAATCAGAACCGCGGCCTGACTGCGGGCAACCTGGCGAATGTCTGACCTGAGGCGATCCATCATCGCACTGCCGCCGATCAAGCCCATGCTTTCATCGCCGCCGCGCCCGGACTGATACTCCGCCAACTGCCGGTTCAGATCCGCCTGGGCCAGCAACCGTTTGATCTTTAACCGGAGATGATCCGTTGAGAGCGGCTTGGTCAGAAAATCATCAGCGCCGGCCTTCAAAGCATCGACCGCCTGGTCCACCGTCCCAAACGCGGTAATCACGATAAAGGGAATACCGGGATGCTCGGCCTGCTGAAGCGACAGAATCTCCAGACCGTCACCATCGGGCAAGCGCAGATCCGATACGATCAGGCCCGGGCGTTCGTCTGCCAGAGCAGTCCGCGCCTCGGCCACCATACTGACCCTGCGTACGCGGTATCCATCCACTTCCAACTCCTCCATCAGCAGCTGGCCAAGGCTGGCATCATCTTCGACCAGCAGGATCGTGACAGGCCGGCTGCTCATTGCCCCACCTCTTTCGGAAAATACAGCGCCATACCACAACCACCCAACTCGCTATCAATCACCTCAACGGCCCCCCCGTGTTCTTTCATGACACTCTGAACCACTGCCAGCCCTAACCCCGTGCCTTCGCCGGCCGGGCGGGTGCTGAAGAACGGCTCGAAAACCCTGGCGTGATGCTCCGCCGGTATACCAGGGCCATCGTCCTCGACCCGGAACACCCAAAACTCCCCGGTCTCGCCGACTGAGAGCGCGACCTGTTCCCGGCCAGCCTGACACGCATTTCTCACCACATTCAGACACGCCAGGCCAACCCGGAGCGGCTCCGCCCGTGTCGGCATCGGCCTGTCAAAAGCGTCGGCTTGCAGCGAAACCGCCTGGCAGCGCCTGTCTTCACGGGCGCGGGTAACGACGTCCTCGAGAATGTCTGCCAGGTTTACGGGTCGCCGGGACTCGGGCACATGCCGGAAACAGTCCAGCAGTTGCTGGATAATCATGGTCATCCGGTCCACCTGATGTTCGATATCATCCAGATGCCGTTGCTGCTCCTGCTCCAGCCCGGCCCTGGCCAGAATGCGGGCCCGGCCCTGAATAACGTTCAGAGGCGCCCCCAGTTCATGAGCTACCCCGCCTGCGACCCGGCCAATCATCGCCACTTTCTCCTGGTATTCCAGCTGTTCTGCCAGGGCCCGTTCCCGGGCAATCCTGTCTTCGATTTCGGCCTCGGCCTCGGCCATTCGTTCGCCCAGAGCACGAATGCCCTGCTGGATCTGGCGCAGCTCCTGTGGCCCTGCCTCCGGAGTCTCCAACCGCCAGGCGCCCGGTTGCAGAGAAGCCATGCTCTCCAGCAAACGGTTCACATGTCGCCCCACGGTGCGGTAATGCCCCAGAACGACAACGAGGATGATGGTGGCCGCAATCATCGACCAGATCACCACTGCCCACCAACGGCTGGTGGCCACCAGGTCATGGAAATCACTGCGTTGCCGCGTTACCTGCAACAAACCCTGAATCCGCCCGTCTTCCGCCACCAGAGGCGTAAACTGGGAAAACACCGACTCGCCATCCACCCTACGAAACGCACCCCCGAGTTCACCACTGGCGATTACTTTTTCGGCGCTGGCACTGTTGGTGACATCGGAGTCAGCAACACCGAGACTGGCCACCCGATCACCCTCTGAGTCAAACACCGAGGCCCCGGAAATGCGCCCGATCTGGAAGATGGATTTCAGGGATTCGCCCAGTACCAGTTCATCGCTTTCGGCCAGCGCCTTGCTTACCGGCCCGCTGACCGCTCGGGCAACCAGTTCCAGGTCTTCACGAAGGCGATCGTTCAAAGCACGCTCTACCGCCCCCATGCCAATGTAGATAGCAATGCCACTGAACAGCAGCAGCGGCACCACAATACTGAGCACCAACGTTAATTGCAGCGACCGGAACAGTGCCCCGACCCGTTTTCCCAACAACGCCATAAACACCACTCTGCAAAAATGTCACAGCCTTTCTGCCACATGTGGCATTTTGCCACAAGGCAGATTACTGAGCTTTAACCATACAAAATACACAACCCACTGTTTTTTATGACTTTATACGAAAACTAAAAGCTGGCACGGGAATCGCAAATGTCACAGTGACATTCACAACTTTGTGGCTGGACAACAGGTCCGCCCACATCAAAACCAGGAGTTAAGCTATGAACAAACTGCTTGTATCCCTCACCGCATCTCTGGCCCTGCTGGCAACCGCACCGGTTATGGCACAGCAGGACCCCGCGTCGGCTGAACAAGGCTCTGGCTACAGCAATCCCGCCGCTGCAGGTACCCAAAGCACCAACTACAGCGATGCTGAACTGAAACAGTTCATCGAGGCGCAATCCGGTGTAATGGAAGTCCGCGAGGAATACATCGAGAAGATCGAATCGGCCGACTCTCAGCAGGAGGCCCAGGAGCTGCAGATGGAAGCCAACGACGAGATGGTCTCCGTGATCGAAGACGTGGGTATCGACATCCCCACCTACAACGCCATTGCCACCGCTTACAGCAGTGAGCCAAAGGTACGCAACCGCGTTGACGCTCTGATGTAATTTTCCTGCATCCGGTTCGTCGTCTGGCCCCGCTTCGGCGGGGCTTTTTTGTGGCTGTTCATCAGGCATTTACACATCGGCCTTTTCTCCCCAGTATGTTGTGTTACCTTTTCCCTCTAGACTCAAATGCGCCGGATTCTGGAGCCCTGAATACAATGACCAAACGCCACCCGCTTCTCCGCTTCAGCCTCGTTGCCACTGCGGCAGTGATGCTGCTGACCGGCTGCTCCGACAACGACGACCCGGCAGCCGCGCAGAGTTCGGCGAATGGCAAACCAGAGTATCCGGTCACCTGGCGCTTTGCCCTGGAAGAGATTGAAGGCAGCGTTCAGCATCTTTATGCGCAGCAGTTCCGGGAACAGATTGAAGCGCTGTCCGGTGGCAAGATTGAGGTCGATGTCTTTCCTTATGGCTCTTTGGGCACCTCGGCCCAACTGACAGAACTGACTCGCAACGGCTCAGTCAACCTGGCCTTTGCCTCGCCCGGCCACCTGGCCGATACCGTTCCGGAAACCGGCCTTTTTAATCTTCACTTCCTGCTTCCGGAAGAACAGGAACCGGCCCGTCGCCTTCTGGAGGCGCCCGCGTTTATTTCCGCATTTGAACCGGCCTACCACAACGCTGGCCTGCAACTGCTGGGGTTTGTGCCGGAAGGCTGGATGACCTGGACGGCCAACAGCCCCCTGAGAACCCCCAGTGATTTCCAGGGTTTAAGATTTCGCACCATGACCTCGGAAACCGCGGCGGAAGCCTTCCGAAGCTATGGTGCAGATCCGGTACAGACGCCTTTCTCCCAGGTATACAGCGATCTCCAGCTCGGCAACATCGACGGCCAGAGCAACCCGGTGTTTGCTATTGAGGAAATGGGGTTCCACGAGGTCCAGAACGTTATGACCATGGCCAGGGCCTCACGGTTTATCGCATCTGTTGTAGCCAATGAGGACTGGTTCGCCGGTCTCCCCTCGCAGGAACGGGAATGGCTGCAGGAGACCATTGCACAGTTATCCGAGGAAGCCTGGACCATCCAGGAGGAACTGAACAAGGAGCGGCTGGAGACCATACTGGAACAGGGCGGTATCCGGGTCGTACGGCTGACGGAAGCTGAAAGGGCGGCCTTCCGGGAGGCAAGCCTGCCTGCCAGGGAACGCTTTATCGAACTGACCGGAGACAAAGGCCAGGCGCTGATTCAGCAGGCGATGTCAATTTCGCGCGACTGATCAGCCTCGGCATCTCAGGATTTCTGCGCCTCCAGATAAGGGTAGGAGACCATTCGGACCCCCTCATCACCACAGATCTCCGCAGCTCTTACGGTAAGGTCTGAAATAAAGCGCGCCTGCTCTCTGGGTTCCAGCGGGTAGGCTTTCAACCGATAGCACATACCGGCTTCCCGTGCGGCAACCGTGACCAGCACCGGCTGGTAGGTTTTGGTGAGCGGGCAGGCAAAGATCGCATCCCGGAACAGGCCCAGCATCCGGCCGACATCGTGGTTCGGGTCCAGAAAAACCTCGGCCACGCACATCAGGTTATCCGTGCCGTCATTGCCATTGGCCAGCAGTGTATTCCACAGCAGGCTGTGGGGAATCACAATCACGGTATCATCCAGCGTCACGATTTCTGCGGCCCGGGTACCGATACTCCGCACCTCACCATAGCGACCGTTCACTTCGATCCAGTCACCCGGTCGGTACGGCATTTCATACAGCGTGACGATACCTGCAATGAGGCTGTTGGCGTAATCCTTGAAGGCAAACCCCAGGGCAAGACCCAGGGCACCGAAGATGGCGATCATGTTCTCGACCGAGGGCTCCACCAGAATGGGCACCACCACGATGATGGCCAGAACAATGACCAGAAGCCGGAAAAGAGGAACGGATGCGAGAAGGTACAGCCTCGGTTTTCCCGATAGTTTCGCAGCCAGTACCGGAACTGCTTTCTGAACCATCAGAATCAGCAACGAAGCCGCAACAATGACCGCCAGGGCTTCCAGCAAAGCCTCGGAGGTAATTGAAGACAGCGCGTCCTTGATACCGAAATCGCCCATAACCGTTTCTCCTAGAAGCTGTCCACCGGATACCCTTTGGATTGCAGATACCGCCGGACGGCCGGATACGCCAATGCCTGCACCCGAAAGATGCCTTCCTGCTCATCGCCGGTCACTACGTCGGCTCGTTCCAGCCGGGACAGCGCTATCCGCAGTTCCTCGCCAGGCAACCCCGAAGTCAGCTCCAGCTGCCCCAGGCTCAGGCCGCCATGCATCAACAACGCATGCAGCAGGTAGCCGGACTGCCGGGCTGAACTCTGGGGCACGGCAGGCAAACTCAGCTGATCCAGCGGCGCCACCCAACACTGGCGGCCATCTTGATGTGCATCCTCTTCCCCTTGCTGCTGCGTCTCGTCCTCGGGCCGTGCCCGAAGAGTTCGGCGCCAGATAGCCAGGGCAACGCCCGGATTTCCCCGAGCCAAAGTGGCCAGATCCCGGGTAAACAGGCTGTATTTTCGCTCGTCGTCCCCGGTTGGCGCCGGCAGTACATACAGGCCATCCTGGGTCATTCTCGCCGTCAGTGGTCCTTGCGGGCGCTCCCCCGCCAGATGTCCAAGCCAGTTGGTAAGACGATCCCCCGACAAAGGGCTGGGAGTCAATGGCGCCAGGTGGAGCTCTGGCAGGTACTGAGTCCAGAACTGCCAACACCAGCTGGAACAGCCAATGATGCCCTCACCCACTTTATCCCGCGCCAGGCGCGCGAATAATTCACGCAGCAAGCCAAGACCGGACCGGTGTCGCAGCCAGAAATCTGCCAGTTCCGGTATTACCCAGTCATCGTCCTGAAGCTGGTGATCCCACCAGCCGGTAATGTCTCTTTCAGGCATTAACAGATTGTCCGGCGGGGCGATCACCCGCCGACCCGAGGCCCCCAAAGCTTCGGCAATACCTGAGAATGGTGGTGCCACCAGAAAACTGGCCTTGCGTGACTGCCCGCCTGACCGGCGCAACTGTTCCAGCGCGTTCAATAAAGCCCGGGCAAGTTCTTCACGATCCGGTACCGGGGCATAGTCCTGAATCTGGCGTTCCGACAGGGTAGGCAAATCATCCAGACTTCTGAACGCCTGTTCGTCGGGATGAATGCCTGCTTTTAACTGATCCAGAATATCCCGGAGACCACTGCGAATGGTTCTGCGGACGGAGGTCTCCGGAACCCGCCATTGCTCCAGAGGAATCAGCCCGCCAGGCAGGCATGGGTGATCAGCTTGGTTGTTGTCTGTCAAAGGAGATACTCCGGGCCTATTCAGGCACCAGCCAATCCATGGAAGGCGACAGACCGAGCCGATCGGGGCCGGTCAGATCCGACATCATGGCCGCAAAACGTTCATCGAACCCCCAGGGCGGGTTCACAATCAGCATCCCGGAACCCACCATGCCCCGTTCGGGCGGCTGATCCAGCATAACCTCGCACTGAAGAATCTTGCGCACCGAACCGGACGCCCTCAGCGAATCCATCAGCTGTTGCTCCAGGCCACTGGTTAACAGGGGATACCAGATAAGATAGACGCCATGGCGGCATTTTTTCCACGCGTCCATCAATGTCCGGGCTACGGCCTCATAATCGGTTTTGATTTCGTAAGAAGGATCAATCAGCGCCAACAGTCGCGGCTGTGCCGGCGGCAAGCATTTCAGGAGCCCTTTCAGGCCATCCTCATGGCGCACCTTCACCCCCACTTCATCCGCCCACTGAGCCAGCTGACGCTCTTCAGAAGGGTGCAGCTCGAAAGCGGTGACGGAATCACCCGGACGGCAAAATTCCGCAAACCATGCCGGTGAGCCCGGATACGTCCGTAGCGGCCCATTGCCTGGGTTGTACCGCGCCAATACCTCCAGAACCGGCTGCCAGTCGCCGGTGGCCAGTTGCTCCCGGATCCGCCACAAGGCCTGAACACCAGCATCAGCTTCGCCGGTTTTTCTTGCCCGCTCGCTGCCCAAATCGTAACGGGCGCTGCCCGCGTGGGTGTCAAAACAGGCTATGGCAGATTTCTTGGATTGCATCATGGCCAGCACCAGTGACAGTGCAGCATGCTTCTGAACATCGGCAAAGTTGCCGGCGTGGAAGGCGTGAAGATAACTCAGCATAAAAGGCTCCCGGAATCAGGAGCCCATTAAGCCGCAGTCACCTTGACCACGCAAGCGGCCCAACAATCACCTATATCAAAAACCCCTTGCTATGTAGGGTTTCCAAACCCATAATCTGAACGCTAATATTTCTTATTTACAAAAAGACCTCATCAACATGGAGTTTGAAATGAAAAACCTGTTTCGCCCAGCCCCATTGGCACTGACCATTGCCACAGCCCTTACCGCGGGCTGCGCAAACGCGCCCTGGTCCGCCGAGCAAAGTGCGCAGGCCACCAAAGCATCGGTGGTAACCCATTACGCCGATCTGGCCCATGCCACCTACGAGGATGCCCTGATTACTGCGCGTGCGCTGGACGAGGCTACTGACCGTCTGATTGCCAACCCCACCGAAGCCAACCTCAAAGCGGCAAAAGAAGCCTGGCTGGCCTCACGGGTTCCTTACCAGCAGTCAGAGGTTTTCCGCTTCGGCAATGCCATCGTGGATGACTGGGAAGGCCAATTGAACGCCTGGCCACTGGACGAAGGCCTGATCGACTACGTCAAAGCCGACGACTACCAGCACGAACTCGGTAATGCCGGTGCAACCGCCAACATCGTTGCCAGCAACAGCATTAACGTCGGCGGGGAAACTCTGGATGTGGCAACACTCACCCCCGAACTGCTGGCTGACCTGAACGAAGTGGGCGGTTCCGAAGCCAACGTAGCCACCGGATACCATGCGGTCGAATTCCTGCTGTGGGGCCAGGATCTGCACGGTTTTGAAGGTGGCGCAGGCGAGCGCCCGGTTACTGACTACGCCAAAGGCAACGACTGCACCAACGGCAACTGTGAGCGCCGTGCCCAGTACCTGGATGCCGTGACTGATCTGCTGGTCGATGATCTGGAGTGGATGGTTGCCCAGTGGGCCCCGGGCACCTCAGACAACTACCGTTCCCAGCTGACGTCCGCAAACGCCGACGAGGGCATCCAGAAAATGCTGTTCGGTATGGGTTCCCTGTCCCTCGGCGAGCTGGCCGGTGAGCGCATGAAAGTTGCCCTGGAAGCCAACTCCTATGAGGACGAACACGACTGCTTCAGCGATAACACCCACAACTCGCACTACTACAACGGCCAGGGCATCCAGAACGTGTATACCGGCACCTATCGTCGCGTAGATGGCTCTGTGGTTTCAGGCCCGTCCCTGTCTGATCTGGTTGAGCAGACCAACCCGGAGCTGGATGCTCGCCTGAACCGTCAGTTGGACGCATCAATGGAAGCCTTGGCGCTCATGAAAGCCCGCGCCGAAAGCAGCCAGAACCCGATGGCCTTTGACACCATGATCGCCCCGGGCAACGCGGAAGGCACCCGCATTATCAACGGTGCTATCATGGCCCTGGTTGAGCAGACCGGCTCTATCGAGCAGGCTGCACGGCAACTGGGCATTCAAGCCCTGTCCCCGGACGACGCCGGCCATTCATTCTGATTGATCCGGTTGCAGTAAGCGGATACCGGGAGATAGAAACTCCCGGTATCCTGCTAACAAGAACAAGCCATGGAAAACCCTCCTTTATGCCCGAAGGTCGATTTTCCATGGCTTCTTCCATTCTGAAACGCGAGTAGTTATGAAACGAGCACTCATCTTCTGTCTGTTGCCGCTGGCCTTCAGCACTCAACCCCTGATTGCAGAGACTCACGCTGGTTACCCGATACAAACTACACCGGCCACAGGCGGTGAAGGCACGGTCAATCAGGCCGACACCAACGCCTACTCGCTGCCCCAGGGCAACCTGTCCATGACCAAACGCCTGGATTTCAGCGTTGGCAACAGTTTCTTCCGCAATCCCTGGGTGGAAGCACCGGCCAGCACCGATGCCCGGGACGGCCTGGGCCCCCTGTTCAATACCAACTCCTGCCAGGGTTGTCACATCAAGGATGGCCGTGGACACCCGCCCGGCGTTGATGAACCGCCTGTCTCCCTGTTCCTGCGGCTGGCAGTACCCGCCGATCCGGTCAAGGATGCAGAACTCCTGCGCAAGCACGGTTTCAAACCCGCACCGGTCTACGGCAGTCAATTGCAGACTGCGGCCCTGCCGGCCGCAAAACCGGAAGCGGATCTGGTGATTGACTGGGAGCCAGTTCAGGAAATACTTGGGGATGGAACGGTGGTTGAACTGCGCAAACCGGAATATCGCATCGAGAACCCCAACTATGGTCCTATGCCGGCAAATTTGCTGGTCTCTCCCCGGGTGGCACCACAAATGATCGGCATGGGACTGCTGGAAGCCATCCCTATTGCCGATCTTGAGGCATTGGCCGATCCGGAAGATACCGACAACAACGGGATTTCCGGCAAGCTTAATCAGGTGTGGGATGTCGCCAGCCAGCAAACGCTGCCGGGCCGGTTTGGCTGGAAAGCCGCGGAACCGGATGTGCACCAGCAAAGCATGGGCGCCTTCGCCGGCGATATGGGCCTGACATCGTCCATCAAACCCACCACCGACTGCACCCCGGAACAACAGTGCGAACGGTTTACTCACGGTGGTGAGCCCGAAGTGAGCGACAAGGTCGCCGACTTTGTCACCTTCTACGCCAAGAGTCTGGCGGTACCTGCCCGTCGGGATCTGGGCGCTGAATCCGTGCAGAAAGGCGCCAGGCTGTTCAATGAAACCGGCTGTGCCGGTTGCCACACCCCGAAATACCAGACCGGAGAAGTGGCCGACCGCCCGGATCTGAGCAACCAGACCATCTGGCCCTACACCGACCTGTTACTGCACGACATGGGCCCGGCCCTGGCAGACGGCCGGGACGAGTTCCTCGCTGACGGCAACGAGTGGCGCACGCCACCGCTTTGGGGCATCGGCCTGGCCCAGGTGGTTAACCCCCAGTCCGGTTTTCTGCATGACGGGCGCGCCCGCACGCTGGAAGAAGCCATTCTCTGGCACGGTGGCGAAGCCCGGCCGGCAGCTGACCGCTATCGTCAGATGGCCGAGTCGGAGCGCAGCGCCCTGATCGATTTTCTGAATTCACTCTGAGGATCCACTATGCAACCGATCACCAGACTGTTCTTCGCCTCCGCCCTGCTTGTCTGCACTACGGCGGCACTCGGGGCCAACGCCGATACCCAGGCCCGCGAACAGTGGCATGGCGCAATTCAAAACGGCTACGAATCGCTGGCAACCAAAACCGAACAACTGGCATCGGCGGCGGTCGGCTACTGCAACGCACCGACGTCCGACAGCCGACCGGCCCTGAACGATGCCTGGCTCGATGCCTTCCTGGCCTGGCAGCGGGTCCGCTTTGTTGACTTCGGCCCGGTGGAGAACAACAACCTGTCCTGGCAATTCCAGTTCTGGCCGGACCCGAAAAACCTGGTCGCTCGCAAGGCCCGGTATCTGCTTGGCACCGAAGCCCCCGTTAACACCGAGGTGATCAACCAATCCGGGGTGGCGGTTCAGGGCTTTCCCATGGCCGAATACCTGCTGTTCGACGAGCAACTCAACAGTGGGGAGAACGCCCTGCCCGCAGCCAAAAACTGTGAGGTGCTCTCGGCGGTCACCCGGCATATGGCACGTAATGCCCGGGGGCTCGCAGACAGCTGGGCGAGTTTCAAACAACACTATCTGGACACCGGGCCATACCGCGACACCACCATCAAAGCCGGCATGACGGCGCTTGAAATACTGGAAGAGCGCCGGCTGGCGCAGCCCATGGGGCTAAGGGGCAATGGCAAACGCAATCCTTACATCACCGATGCCTGGCGCAGTGGCCAGAGTCTGATGGCGGTGGAAGCAACAGTGGCAGGGCTCGAGAAATTCTACCTTCCCGGACTGATCACCTTACTGAAAACCGACGGCGAGGCCGAACTGGCAGAGCGCATTCAGAGGCAGTTTGAGGAAGTGGCTGACAACTTTCCGGAAGCCCATGGTGCCATGGCAACGCTCATGGAGAGTGATGAGCGGTTCCGCATTCTGCAAGGGCTCTTTGTGGATGTTTCCCAGCTTTCAACGCTGATCAATGACGAAGCCGCCGTGGCACTTGGCGTAGTGCGTGGCTTCAACTCAAGTGACGGCGACTGAACAGGTATACCCATGCTCATCCATCGCAGAACCCTGATCAAAGCCACCGTCGCCGGAGGCATGGCCGCCACCTTCACCGGCTGCTCGTTGCTCCCCCGCAAAACCGGCCCACAGCCCGAACGCTATGCCGGCGCGGTTGGCCTGCCGGATGGACGCTTTGGCGTGAGTGCCTTTGATCGATCCGGCAACGTTCAGTGGCAGGCGCCGGTAGACACCCGATGCCACAGCGGCTGTAACCGGCCCGGCCGAAAAGATACTCTGTTTTTTGAGCGCCGACCGGGCTGGTCGTTCTATGTTTTCGATGCAGAAACCGGGCAACGCAGACACCGCATTATGGCCCCGGAAGGCGAACACTTTGTCGGCCACGGCGTGTTCTCACCTGATGGCCGGTGGCTCTACGCCACGGCCAGCCGCTACCAGCCCGGCGAAGGCATTGTCGCCGTCTACGATGCCGAGCAGGACTATAAACGGGTGGACACCTTTGAACTGGCCGGCATCGGGCCCCATGAGCTTACCCTGCATCCGGACGGCAACACTCTGGTCATCGGCCTGGGCGGCATTCTGACCCACCCTGATTACGACCGCATCAAACTCAATCTGGATACCATGCAACCGGCCCTGATTCTGATGGACCGCCGGTCCGGCCAGATCGTTGGCCGCTTTACCCCTGCCCACCACCAGCAGAGCTCCCGCCACGTCAGCGTCAGTACCGAAGGCAAAGTCTATGTTGCCTACCAGTACCAGGGCCCCCTCTACGAGAGACCTCCGCTGTTGGCGCGCATAGAAGATGGGCAACTCCGGGAATATCGCTTTGACCCGGAAACCCAGGCCGCTCTCGGCAACTACATCGCCAGCGTGGTGGCCCATCCTGAAAACGACCTGATCGCCGCCGCTTCCCCCGTGGGCGGCACCGCTATTGTCTTCCGCGGCAAGACCGGGGAGCTGGTTGCCAAAGCCCGCATCACTGACTGCGCCGGCATTCAGACTCTGGCAGGAGGCGATTTCCTGGTGTCCTCGGGACAGGGCCGACTGGTGCAACTGAGCGCCGGACAACCTGCGAAAGACATCGCGCGGCTACCGGTACAGTGGGACCACCACCTGGTCTGACCGGCACCGCTGGTCCTCCCGCTTAAGCACACCCGAGCTAACTGGTATGCTTGGCAAACATTTTTCCGGAGGACGGCCCTTTGCCAGCAACCAAACCCGACACCATCGACCAGCTCTACGGACTGATTGCCAACGAAGAGGACGCACGGGTCTGTAAAGACATCCCGGAGGAAGCCTGTCGGGAAGTACCCCGAAACTTCTTCCTGATTCTGTTCAGCAATGTGCTCACCAAACTCGGCGACTTGCTGATCAGCCCCAAGACCGTGCTGGCCTGGCTGATGAGTGCCGTTGGCGCACCGGCTCTGGTAGCCTGGTTGGTGCCTATCCGGGAATCCGGCTCCATGGTGCCGCAGATGGTGATCGCCGCCTGGGTGCGTCGCAAGGCGGTGCGCAAATGGTTCTGGACCCTGGGCAGTTTCGGGCAGGCCGTCAGCGTGGCTGCGATGGCGGCAAGCGTGTGGTTTCTTGAAGGCTATGCGGCCGGTGGCGGCATTGTCGCGGCGCTTATTGTGTTTTCACTGGCCCGGGGATTCTGCTCGGTCTCCATGAAAGACGTTCAGGGCAAGTGTATCCCCAAAACCCGCCGGGGCCGGCTGTCTGGGCTGGCAACCACCATTGGTGGCACCGCCACGGTGGTGCTCACAGGACTGCTGTTCTGGGATCGGGGCGACCCCAGCATTGCGTTCTACACCACATTGCTGCTCCTGGCAGCTACGCTGTGGGTGATTGCCGGGGTTCTGTTTGCCAATGTGGAAGAGTATGCCGGGGAAACAGGGGGCGGTGGCAACGCGATCAACGAGGCTTTTAAAAGTCTGTCGCTGCTACGGGACGATGCGCCCTTCAGGCATTTTGTCATCACTCGTGCACTGCTTTTGTGTTCGGCTCTGGCGTCTCCCTATTTCGTGGTGCTCGCCCAACAGGAATCCGATATTGGCTGGATGCTGGGCGTCTTTCTGCTCGCCAGCAGTCTGGCCAGCTCCCTGAGCGCCAGCTTCTGGGGTTGGGCCGCCGACACCTCCAGCCGCCGAGTGATGATTCGGGGTGCCGCCATGGCCAGCTCGGTCTGCCTGGTGGTTGGTGTTCTGGCACTGGTGCTGGGCCCCGGGTTTGGCGGTGCCTGGTTCTATCCGGTCGCGTTTTTTGTGCTGAGTATTGCCCATGCCGGCGTGCGCCTGGGGCGCAAAACCTATCTGGTGGATATGGCCGGAGGCAACAAACGGACAGACTACACAGCGGTCAGCAATACCGTTATCGGTGTGTTGCTGCTGGTAACCGGGGGGTTCACAGCCGCCATTTCCATGATTTCGGACGTGGCGGTGATTCTGGTATTGGGACTGATGGGGCTGGCGGGCATGCTGAGCGCATTACGCCTTGAAGAAGTGACGGAAGACTGAGCCATCAAGACCCCGTTAAATCGGGGTCTTGCCATCGTTCAGGGCCAGGGCACCTTTGACAATTCGGTAGATCACCCAGATCGCAATACCCAGCAGAATAAACCAGCCCACAATCAGCATGGTGGTAATCACCCCGATGACTGTCCACAGCAAACCAATCCAGAAGGTGCGGATCTGCCAGCGGAAATGGGGCTCTATCCAGGTACCACGGACATCATCCAGTTTGACGTAGTTGATGATCACGCCCACCAGTGCCGTCAGCCCCCCCAGGAAAAAAGACAACGCCTGCAGGATGTAAACCACCACCGCCAGATTCCTCGCAGAGCTGGGCTCCTGTGATTGCTGACCGTCAGGTTTTGCGGGGATATACTCGGTTTCGGACACAGGTGTTCTCCTTGTTACGTCCCTGGCAGTCTATCACAGCCTTGGCTGGAGCCCAGTGCGATCAATTCCCCGCCGGCCGATACCCAACCCGGAAACCGCCCCAGTGCTTACCGTTCACATAGATGGGCACCGACAGGTCGTGCATGATCTCACCGGTGTCCCGGCGATAGGTCTGGAGCAGCATGCTTTCGGTATGACTCCCGCAGCGTATGCCAGTGCGGTCATTGAACAGTCGCTTGCTGCGGCTTTTCACCAGGTCGACTTCCGGATTACCACTCGGCGGGTGGGCAAAATCCTTGTTATGGGTAGGCACATAACCGTCCGGCGCGCAGGCGATGGAGAACACAATGGCCTCATGGGATTTCTTGATGGGCTCCTGTATTGCCGGAAACATCTGGTCAGTAAACCGATCGAAGCTGCTGGAATACTGTTGGGGCTGGGTGTTGGCAATCGGTGTTCGCTTTTTGTCAAACAGCGCCGCTTCACTCAAACGGCCCTCTCGAATTGCCGCCTCAAACAACTGGCCAATCTGCTGCGCCCCTTCCAGTGCTTTCTCATAAAACGGCCGGTGGTAGCTTTCGCTGCTGTTCAGCGCAAAGGCAGCATTCGCCTTCTCCGCCAGCTCCATCAACGTGGAAGCCTGGTCCGCCAGCGATGCCACACTGGTATCACTTTCGGATATATGGTCACGGACAGACTCAATAGCCGAAAACACCTGGGCCAGACTCTGCTCGTTGTTCTGGTCAATCTCGGCAATACGGGCAACCTGCTGCTGAACCCGGTCGGATTGATCCCGAATCTGATCCAGCTGGCCGCCAACGCTCTCTACAGATGCTAGCCCGTCTTCCACGGTTTTCGCCAGAGATTCAATGCGGGACACAATCTTGGTTGTGTCATTCTGAATTTCGTCGAGGGTGTCCGCCACTTCACTGGTGGCCTGGGCAGTGCGCCCGGCCAACTGCCGGACTTCATCGGCCACCACCGCAAACCCGCGGCCCTGTTCACCGGCTCGGGCCGCCTCAATGGCGGCATTCAGTGCCAAAAGATTAGTCTGCTCGGCGATACCCTGAATGGTGGACGTCACGCCCTGGATCTTGCCGGATTTTTCGTGCAGGGCCTGAATCAACCTGAGGTTCTCTTCCGACTGTTGATGCACCAGGCGCACATTTTCAATGGCCGACACCAATGACTGACGCCCCTCCACGCTGACTTCGCGATTCTGCAATGCCATGGTGGCGGCGTTGGTGGCCTGTTCCGATGATTCCCGAACCGATTCCGTGATCTGGCCGGCGTAGTCGGCCATCTGAGCGGTTTCTTCAACCTGTCGGTCCAGGCGCTGCTTCACCTGATCCGCCGCAAACGAGACTTCGGCGGCCGAGATGGCATTCTTGTCGGCACTGGCCGAGAGCGTTTCAACCAGGGCCTTGCCAGCCCGGGCATCGGCCAGAAGCTGCGCACATTGAGCCCGCAACGGGTGGTTATCAGCCAGGGAGCCATCATTCAGGCCGTTAATCCCACGCTCTATTGGTTCCAGCACCCTCAATATCAGATAGCCGGCCGCGGCGGCGAGACCAACCAGGAGTCCGATCAACAGAGACGCGGCATCGAGCCCCATCATCGGAGCCACCAGAATGCAGGCAATACCGAGCGCAACAGCAATGCCCACCCCCCATAAAATTGCAGTGCGATCGAGTAAACCCATGGTGCCCTCATCTTTGTCATTGCTAACGCAAGCATGTTGTTATTGCAGGCCATCCCTGAGGTTAAAGAAATGATATAGGTTAATAACTCCTACTTTAGTGGACTAAAGATACCACTATTGCAGGGCCCAAGGAGTTTATCGGCATCTGGAAGGAAATCTGAAATACAGAAGAGAAAAGCCCGGGCGGAACGAGTCCGCCCGGGCTTTTTGGCAGCGCCTGACAACCGTTATGGCTGATCAGGCACCGATAACGCCACCATCATCGCGGGTTACGATAACCGTTGCATCACGCGGACGCGGATCGTTAGCATCCGGCCAGTTTGCTTCCGGGTGCTGGATATTGACGAACATGGTCTTCACATCCGGTGTGGAGACAACGCCTGTAACCTCACAGCCAACCGGCCCAACGAAGAAACGCTTGATCTCGCGGGTTTCCGGGTTGGCCGCCAGCATCATGTTGTTCTGATAAGGTGCTGCATCGGAGCCGTCGGTCTGAATCCAAAGGCGGCCGTTATAATCGAACCAGAGGCCATCCGGACTGTTGAAGATGTTGTCATCAGTCAGAGATACGATAACCTGGTCGTCAACCACGGTTTCCGTGCCCTGCTCACCGGCGAACACGAAGATATCCCAGTCAAAGCTGGTCGCAGTGTGATCGTTGCCGTCTTCGCTCCAGCGAATAATATGACCGGTGCGGTTGTTGGCATTCGGGTTTGCAGCGTTAACCTGCTCCTCCGTCCGGCGGGAGTTATTGGTCAGCGTAAAGTAAACCTGACCGGAATTCGGATCTACAGCCCCCCACTCCGGGCGATCCATCGGGGTCGCACCTGCGATGTCGGCAGCCAGGCGAGTGTTCAACAAAACATCAGCCTGATTCTCAAAACCGTCAAACTGAACGTTGCCAACCATTTCGCCCTGGGCCGCAGCCACTTTGGCAGCAAAATCCGCATCGTTCAGATCCAGCGCCAGCCAGTCGCCTGAGCCATCGTCGTTAAAGCGAGCCACGTAGAGCGTGCCCTCGTCCAGGAGGTAGCCACCGGCCGTTGCAGCGTAGTAGGGCTTTGAGGAGACAAATTTGTAGATGTACTCGAAACGGGAATCATCACCGGAATAACATACGACCGGCTCACCTTCCTTAACCGGCGCAAAAATCACACCCTCGTGACCAAAGCGGCCCAGCGCGGTTCGTTTCTGTGGTTTGCTCTCTGGAGTAAACGGATCAATTTCCACCATGAAACCATAGGTATTGGCCTCATTCCGGTAATCATCCGCCGCCGACGCACCCGTCGGGGTAACATCAAAGCGCACGTATTGATCCGCACCGCTGTCAGCCAACTCCCAGTCGTAGCGGCTTGAATCGCCGACGCCATGGCGGGTCTGCTCCCGGGGCTGCGTTGCATCGCTATTAGCGAAGTACCCGTGCCAGTTTTCCTCAGCCGCAAGGTAAGTTCCCCACGGCGTCGGGCCCATCGCGCAGTTGTTCAGAGTACCGCGGGTTTCCGTTGCATCCGGACTGTATTTGGTGACCAGTTTGTCGTAACCACGCACCGGACCACGGATATCCATTTCGGTATTACCCGTAACCCGGCGATTAAACGGACTCCCGAAAACAATATCCCACTTGCCGTTGTTGTCGCGTTTGATATGAACCACAGACACACCGTGCGCGGCGATTTCCTTGCGCACTTCATCGGCCGGACGCATACCGTTGATGTAGGTAGCCCCGTTGGCATGCAAAGCGCCTTGATTGATGTACTCATGGTTCATCACCAACAGACCTTCGCTGGAGCTGTTACCACCGGTTTTCAGATCAATCGGGAAAAAGTGCACGCCGTCATGATGCATGCCCATTTGCTGCTCTTGCTCTTCTCCGGTATTGGTGCCATCCGGCTTATAGGCCGGGTAAGACCCGGTAATTGGCGTGCCCCAGGGAAGAAACGCTTCAGAGGAGTATCCCTCGGGAACAACGACCTGATTCGCGGTTGAAGTAGGGACAGCCTTGAAACCCAGTTCAGTGCTGGATGTGTTTCCACCGGTAGTACCGCCATCGTTGTCACTATCACTGTCACTGCCACAACCGGCAAGCCCCAACCCCATAACGCTGGCCAGAGCGGCGCCTACGCTACCTTTCATGACGGTACGACGCTGCATTCTGGCAGACAGTACCTGATGGAACGGGGTGTTTTCGGAATGATTGACGACTGGCTCGTAGTTCGGGTCCAGGTAATTCGGATCAAGATCGTGCTTGGCCATGGTTTGCCTCTCTCGGATTGGTGGACAAGTCCTTTATTTCGAGAGGCAAGTGTCGGCAAGTAATGTGACAGGACGTAAACAGATTTAAGTCAGAATGTTGAACGTTCGATGACAACCGGCGAGGCAGAAACAGAAACGGGGCCAAAAGGCCCCGCAACCGCGCGATGCAACTCAGCTGATCACTGAGTCATTTCGTCGTAGCCTTCTTCCATGGAGTCCGCTGCTTCTTCCATGGCGTCACCCGCTTCATCCGCGGCTTCTTCAATCTCGTCGCCGGCGTTTTCGGCACCTTCCTGCATTTCACCAATCACGCCTTCATCCTGACCCGTGGCTTCTTCCCAGGTTTCTTCGGTGGCGTTAGCGGCGTCGTCCATCATTTCCTCGGCATTTTCACCCGCTTCTTCAAAATCCGCGCCTTCATCGCTCTCGGAGCTGCAGGCAGAAAGTCCAAGCGTGGCAACCAGTGCGAGTGCGCTCAAGGTAAACTTGTTCATAACATGTCCCTCTGTCGGTATATGTGTACAACGCCAACAGAGTAGAGGCAGCCCGCGGTCAATAGCAATTACCGGGCGATTACCCTTTCGTTAACCGCTCACCGTCGATCATGATGATGTGGTCCGCTGAGACCACCTGTCCTTTTCCCAGCACCACGAAATCCCGCCCGGCCCGGCTAAGCACTTCCCGGATAACGCCGTGAACCACGCAGACCTGCCCATTCGGGTCCTGATAGATGATTTCTGCCAGCTTCATGGCGCGCGCGTATTCCTGGAGCCGGTGCTGCAACGTCCAGGACATAGTGGCCGGAGATGGATTTATGGCACTCATTCGACGCTTCCCTGTTTTTTTTGTTTCCAAAAGTCTGGACCACAAGCTCTGGATTCGCCAGCTGGAGCCTGATTGTCATTAGAGGCCAGTTCGCTTAACCAGACTCTCTTACTTGTTGTATTGCAAGATTGTCCGACATAAATTGAACAAACAAACACAACGAGTTCCACGGAGAGCCCATATGAACGCCAAAGTGAAATCCTCGCTCGACACGCACCAGGTCGCCGCGCCCCGGAAAACCGGGACATCGGATTCAAAAGACACCGCCACCAAGGCCGAGACCTGGAAAGATCCCAAGCGCTATATGTGGCTGTTGGGGCCTGCGCTTCCAGGCATTGGCCTTGCCGCTCTGACTGGCTACGCCCTGGCACCGAAACGACTGAAGGCTCTGGCCTGGACCGGGCCGGCACTGGTGCACGGCATTATTCCGGCACTGGACCGGGCGATTGGTGAAGACAAGAGCAATCCTCCTGAATCGGCGGTAAAGACCTTGGAGCAGGACAAGTATTACGACCGTATTGTGAAGGCGTTTATCCCCACCCAGTACGCCATGACCTTCATGGGCGCCTGGCTGGCCAGCCGGAAAAACACACCACTTGAGGACAAGATCGGCCTGACCCTGACCGTAGGCGCCATCAACGGGGTAGGCATCAACACCGCCCATGAGCTGGGCCACAAGTCCAATAAACTGAACAAACTGATGGCCATGGCCGCCTTGGCCCCCACCGCCTACACCCACTTTGTGGTGGAACATAATTTTGGTCATCACAAGCGGGTAGCCACACCGGAGGACCCCGCCAGCAGCCGAATGGGCGAGAGTTTCTGGAAGTTCCTGCCCCGAACCGTGTTCGGCGGCATCAAGTCGTCGATCAAGATCGAAAAGGCACGCCTGGAACGCAAGGGTAAGAGCTTCTGGAGTCTTGATAACGAACTGCTACAGGGTTGGGCCATGACGGCCGGGTTCTTTGGCGCCACGACGCTGGTCTGCGGCCCGAGGGCGGTGCCGTTCCTGGCGGCGCAGGCGGTTTATGGCGCGAGTCTGTTGGAGAGTGTGAATTACATCGAGCACTATGGTCTGTTGCGGCAGAAGGACAAGAATGGCAAGTATGAGCGCACGAAGCCGGAACACAGCTGGAACAGCAATCACATTGTGACCAACCTGTTCCTGTATCAGTTGCAACGGCATTCTGACCACCACGCCCATCCGACAAGGAGCTTCCAGGCCTTGCGCCATTTTGAAAAGGCGCCCCAGTTGCCGGGAGGGTACGCATCGATGCTGTTGCCGGCCTACCTGCCCCAGTGGTGGTACGAGACGATGGATAAGCGGGTGATTGACCACTATGAAGGGGATCTGTCGAAGATCAACTGGGATCCTGATCGCAAGGAGGAGTTGATGGCCAAGTATGCGGACTATGCTGCGAAAGTGGCAGCGGAGGCTGCGGCTCGGGGGGCTTCTGGTTCTTCTTCGGAGTCTGAGGCAGCCTGAGTCCGGGAGTTATGTTTCGGCCCTAGCCTTCGGGTTAGGTGCCGGCGGCGGGTTGGGGCCACCCTTCCGGGAGACGCCGTGAACCCATCCATGGGGGCTTGAGCGCAGCATCCCTGCTGCGCACACTCCCGGAAGGGTGGCCCCAACCCGCCGCTTTCGCTTCCGTGGGATAGTCGCTGATTCGACGATTCGCTAAGGACTAAATCTCGATTAACAGGGCAATCCTGCTACTTGCCTTTGAACACCGCCTCTCTTCTCTCCAGGAATGACTGGATTCCTTCTTTGACATCTTCGCTGGCCATGACCGGGCGTAGTTCCGGGAACAGACGTTCCTTGGCCGCTTCCTGGCCTTCGGACACGGCAATCTTGGACGATTTCAGGCTGCCCTGAACGCCTAACGGAGCCGCTCTGGCAATCTTCTCGGCGATTTCCATGGCTTTGTTGAGCTGTTCGCCGGGTTCCACCAGTTCCTGAATCAGGCCCCACAGGTAAGCCTGTTCCGCAGTCCATTCATCACCAGTGAGCAGGTAGCGCTGGGCGTTGCCCCAACCGATTTCGCGCTGCAGGCGAATGGTGGCGCCACCGCAGGCGAAGATGCCGCGTTTCACTTCCAGCTGAGCGAAGCGGGTGCCTTTCGCGGCCACGCGGATGTCGGTGTTGAGCATCATCTCGACACCACAGGTGAAGCAGATGCCCTGGGCGGCGAATACCACGGGTTTGGTGAGGCTATCGCCGGTAATATCGAAGGGGTCGAGTTCGCCTTCGCCGGGTTCAATGCCTTTACCGTTGGCGAACACGCCGGCCCAGTCATCCAGTTGCAGGCCGCTGGTGAAGTGGTCACCTTCAGCGTACATCACGGCCACGCGCAGCTCCGGATCGTTCTGGAGCTGGTAATAGGCGGCAGCGATTTCGTGGTACATGGCCCGGTTCATGGCGTTCATTTTTTCCGGGCGATTCAGTCCGATCAGCAAAACATGATTTTTCTTATCAACATTTACCAGAGCCATTGCGCTTTCCTTTCATGTTTTCTTGTCAACAGGCTATGCCCATATACGGGCTCAATCTGCCGGGATCGCTTTCAGGGACCGTCTGTGGCCATGGATGGCCACAGTCGAGCGCACATGGATGTGCTTGTAGCGTGTCCCTGAAAGCGATCCCGGCAGATTGGGCCTACTCCAAACTCAGAACCAATCAGCCTTCATATTCAGACACGTATCATCCTGATTCCGCAGCAGCACCAGATCCTGAGCCACGGTGGGTAATTCCCAGTGGAAGAAGTACTGGGCGGCCTGCAGTTTGCCCTGGTAGAAGTTGCGTTCGCTGTCGCTGTTGGCAGAGGCCAGAGCGTTAGCTGACGCATTAGCCTGCCGCAACCACATCCAGGCGACGATGATGTGGCCGAACAGGTGAAGGTAGCAGCTGGCATTGGCCAGGGTTTTGTCGACTTCGCCGCCCATCAGGGATTTGCCCAGGCTCTGGGTGACCTTCACCGCCTGCTGCAGGGTTTCGCTGAGGGACAACGCCCACTGCTGGCAGCGCTCGGTGGTGGCCGCCTGCAGGTCTACCTGCATTTCCTGCATCAGCAACTGCAGGCCGTGGCTCTGGTCCTGCCAGATTTTACGGCCCAGCAGGTCCAGAGCCTGGATACCGTTGGTGCCTTCGTGGATGGGGTTCAGGCGGTTGTCGCGCCAGCATTGTTCTACCGGGTATTCACGGGTGTAACCGGCGCCGCCGTAGACCTGGATTGCCAGATCGTTGGCTTTCGGACCGTATTCCGAGGGCCAGGCTTTGATCACCGGGGTAAGCAAATCCAACAGCTTGCCGGCTTCCATTCGTTTCTGCTCATCCGGGTGGGTGTGCTGATCATCCATCAGGCGGGCGCCGTAGAGGCAGAGAGCCAGGCCGCCTTCGCTGTAGGCCTTCTGAGCCAGCAGCATGCGGCGTACGTCCGCGTGGTCGATGATGGGTACTTGCGGGCTTTCCGGATTCTTTTCGCTGGCCTTGCGGCCCTGCAGGCGGTCCTTGGCGTATTCCAGGCTGTGCATGTAGCCCCGATAGCCAATCACAGCGGCGCCAAAGCCAACGCCGATGCGGGCTTCGTTCATCATCTGGAACATGTACTTCAGGCCCTGATGGGGTTCACCTACCAGGTAGCCGTGGCAGGGGGCATCATCGCCGAAGCTCAGGGCAGTACTGGTAGTGCCGCGATAGCCGAGTTTGTGGATCAGGCCGGCGAGGCTGACGCCGTTGCGGTCGCCCGGATTGCCGTTCTCGTCCACATGGAATTTCGGGACGATGAACAGGGAGATGCCTTTTACGCCCGCCGGTGCGCCTTTGATTTTCGCCAGCACCATGTGAACGATATTTTCGGTGATGCTCTGCTCGCCACCAGAGATGTAGATTTTGGCGCCTTTGATCAGGTAGTGGCCGTCGTCGGTGGGCGTGGCGGAGGTGCGGATGTCTGCCAGGCTGGAGCCGGCGTGGGGCTCGGTCAGGGCCATGGTTCCGCTATAGCGGCCGCTGAGCATATTGGGCAGGAATTTGGCCTTCTGTTCTTCGTTGCCGAATACACGAATCAGGTTGGCGGCGGCGGTGGTCAGAAACGGGTAGCCAGCGGTGCCCGGGTTGGCGGCGGTGAAGAAGCCGTTGCAGGCCGCCATGACGGATTCCGGCAATTGCATGCCGCCGAGGTCGTAGTCGTATCGGCCAGCTAGGAAGCCGGCTTCGGCGTAGGCATCGAAGGCCTGTTTGACGTCCGGGAGCATTTCTACCTGGCCGTTGACGAATTTGGGTTCGTCTTTGTCGGCAGCACTGTTGTGGTTGGCGAATTTTTCTTTCGCCATTTTGTCGGCCGTTTCGATGACGGCGTCAAAGGTTTCTTTGCTGTGTTCGCTGAAGCGCTCGCGCTGGATGAGGGATTCGGTGTCCATCACCTCATAAAGTTGGAAGGCAAGGTCGCGGCGGTCGATCAGGGTGTCGGTCATTCTTGGTCTCCTGTTGATTGGTCATAGCGTCTCATAACGGCTATGGTTGTTGGAATTGTCATTTCTGACTTATTCTTGGTTGAATCCGCCACAACCTAGTGGTGACTGACGCCCGGCAGGAGGTGTGGGGGAGCTTTCCGGGAGACGCCGTGAACCCATCCATGGGGGCTTGAGCGCAGCTTCCCTGCTGCGCACACTCCCTGAAAGCTCCCCCACACCTCCCGCCTACTTCAGCATCGGCTGATCAAGCTTCACACAACCACGGAGCATTCCTGCATTGAAAACCGTCACCATCATCGGCTTTAATGGGGCTCTGGGCAGCGCCATCACCGGTATGATCGACCTGTTTCGCCTGGCCGGGGTGACCTGGGCCCGAATTCATGGCGAGCAGCCGACGGCATGGTTCAGAACCCGGCTGCTGACCGAGGATGGCGAGCCCTGCCGATGCATCAATGGCGTGACCCTGTTGGCGGATGGTTCCTGGCAGGATATTGACGAACTGGGTGCCGATGACCTGCTGATTATTCCGACCATTGGTGCACCCATTGATGAAGTTCTGCAAACCAACCCCCTCCTGATTCAGTGGCTTTCAAAGTTTCAGACTGCGACGCCCGGCGATGTTCGGGTGGCCAGTAACTGTACCGGCGCGTTTTTGTTGGCGGCGGCGGGGTTACTGGACGGTCGGGAGGCCACCACACACTGGGGGTTTGGTGAACAGTTCAGACGGCAGTTTCCGGCTGTAAATCTCCATGCCGACAAGCTGGTCACGGTTGATGGCCCCGTAGCCTGCGCCGGGGGTGGTATGGCCTGGTGGGATCTGGGGGTGTATCTGGTTGAGCGGCTGGCAGGTGCGCAGGTGGCCCGGGAGTTGGCGAAGGCGTTTGTGATTGACGCCGGGCGCACGAGCCAGGCTCCCTATAGCGTGCTGCAGGCCAAGCGATACCATTCAGACAAGGTGATTCACCAGGTTCAGGATTGGCTAGAGGCGCATTTCAAAGAGCCGGTTTCATTGCCAGAGCTTTCCAGCTTCGCCGGGTTGTCCGAAAGGTCGCTGTTACGTCGGTTCCGGCAGGCGACAGGGGATTCACCGTCCAGCTATCTGCAGCTACTCCGTGTGGAGGAGGCTCGCAGGCTACTCGAATCCTCAACGGGAGGGCTTGAGTCGGTCACCCGGGCAGTCGGATACGAGGATGTGAGCTCGTTCAGCCGGCTGTTTCGTCGGCATACGAAGCTTTCACCGGGCGCCTATCGGGCGAAATTCGGCCGATAGTATGGTGTTACAGGTCACAATTCAGTCTTTGGTAGTGTTTCTGTGGCGCGGGTTATGCATCAAACTGTCTTGTAGGCGATTTTTTGCCGCTGTACGTAAATAATCTTGACAGTATTAACCCTTCGGGGGAGGTCGTTTCCATGAACGCACCGTTGAAGCAGAGCCGGGCCGATGTACTTAACCGGCTATACGATATGAAGCGCAAGCAGCTCGCGCAGGCCAGTCAGCAGGGTAACAGCCTGCGTTGCCAGGTATTGGAAGCCGAAGCAGAGGCGATTTCCAATGCCCTGAAAACCGTTCGATAGCCATTTATCCAGACAACAGCTATCGAACGCCACTTCCGGTCAACTGATGACGTAGCAGGTCACTTTTTAAATGGCTGCCGCGATTTCGGTTCCCTGACGGATGGCCCTTTTGGCATCCAGCTCTTCCGCCACATCAGCACCGCCAATGAGGTGCGCTTTCACGCCTTTATCAGCAAGCTGGTCGAACAGTTCCCGATAGCTTTCCTGTCCCGCGCAGATGATCACGTTGTCCACGGCCAGAACTCTGGTCTCGCCGGTCTTTCCGTCCTTGTCGGTCAGGGTAATATGCAGGCCTTGATCGTCGATTCGATCGTAACGGCAACCCCGGAGCATTTCGACGTCCCGATGCTTGAGGCTGCTTCGGTGCACCCAGCCTGAGGTTTTGCCCAGGCCGCCGCCGACTTTGCCGGTTTTACGCTGCATCAGATAGATCTTGCGGGGCGATGGGGTCTGCGCCCGTTCAGCCAGGCCGCCGGGGCCCTCAAACGTGGGATTCACCCCCCATTCCGCCTGCCATTCAGCCACACTCACCTGTTCGCCTTCCGGGTGCTTGCCAAAGTCGTGAGTCAGGAATTCACTGACATCAAAACCGATACCACCAGCCCCGATCACAGCCACCGACTTGCCCACCGGTTTGTTGTGGCGTAGTACATCCAGGTACCCAAGCACTTTCGGATGGTCGATGCCTTCAATCTTCGGTGTTCGTGGTTTGACGCCGGTGGCGATGATCACGTCGTCAAAGCCCTGTTCGATCAGCTCGTCGGCCCCCACACGGGTTTCGAGCCGCAGGTCGATTTCCAGCAGATCAATCTGACGCTGAAAATAGCGCAGGGTTTCGTAGAACTCTTCCTTGCCCGGAATACGTTTGGCGTAATTGAACTGGCCGCCAATTTTGTCGTCAGCTTCAAACAGGGTCACCTTGTGCCCCCGTTTTGCCGCCGTGGTGGCTGCTGCCAGGCCAGCGGGACCGGCGCCGACCACCGCTACGCGCCTGACGACAGGCGCTACCGTAAGCACCAGTTCGGTCTCGTGGCAGGCCCGGGGGTTTACAAGACAGGAGGCGCGCTTGGCCTGGAACACATGGTCCAGACACGCCTGATTGCAGGCGATACAGGTATTGATCTCGTCGCCGCGCCCCTGTTCCGCCTTGCGGACAAACTCGCTGTCGGCCAGCAGCGGGCGTGCCATGGACACCATGTCAGCCTTACCGGCAGCAAGGATTTCCTCGCCTTTTTCAGGCGTATTGATACGGTTGGTGGTACACACCGGGATGTCCACCTCGCCATAGAACTTGGCTGTCACATCCGCAAAGCCGCCGCGGGGTACCGAGGTCACGATGGTGGGAACGCGGGCTTCGTGCCAGCCAATACCCGTGTTGATAATGGTTGCACCGGCTTTCTCGATGGCCTTGCCCAGAGTGACGATCTGCTCCCAGGTCTGGCCGCCTTCCACCAGATCCAGCATGGACAGGCGGTAAATAATGATGAATTCCGGCCCGACCGCCTCACGCATGCGGCGAACGATCTCCACCGGCAAGCGCATTCGGTTTTCGTAGGGCCCACCCCACTTGTCGGTTCGCTTGTTGGTGCGTTCACACAGGAACTGGTTGATAAAATAACCTTCGGAGCCCATCACCTCAACGCCGTCGTAGCCGGCGAATTTAGCCAGCTTGGCGGCATTCACGAAGTCATTGATCTGCCGTTCCACACCTTTTGTTGAGAGGGCTCTGGCCTTGAACGGACTGATCGGTGCCTTGGTGGCCGAGGCCGACACAATCAGCGGCTGATAACCATAACGACCGGCGTGCAGCAATTGCAGGCAGATTTTTCCGCCCGCTTCATGCACGGCCCCGGTCACATGACGATGCAGCAAAGCAGTCGCACGGTTATTCATCGTAGACGCCAGCGGGGCCAGCTGCCCCACCAGGTTGGGAGAAAAGCCACCGGTTACCATGAGCCCGACGCCACCTTCCGCCCGTTCGGCAAAATACCGGGCGAACTTGTGGATATTCCAGAAACGGTCTTCGAGGCCGGTATGCATCGACCCCATCAGCACCCGGTTCTTGAGCTCAGTGAACCCCAGATCAAGCGGTTTCAGCAGGTTGGGATAGGCGTTGGTCATGGCGCACTCTCATCGAATATTTATCGGGAGTATACACTTGATCAATGGCAAGTTGACTTGACCTGACCGACGGGCCACGTATCATCGCATTTCAAGTTTGACTGACGGAGCAACCATGACCGCAAGGTCCTTCGGCTGCATTAGAATCACCCGCCCACCCGTTACCGCTGACATCGCGCGGCATCGGGGACGCCTTCCGTATTTCCCGGACCCGCCTGTTTCCTGCTGAATCCACCCTGACCCATGCCGACCCGATCCCGATGCTCATCGTGCACGGTGGCTGGTCGGAGACTAGACTCAGGCAAACACGCCTTTGGTACTCATGTAAAAGAACACCGATAACGAGGTTGCGATGTCGCTACCGCTGGTTGTATTTCTGCCATTTCTGGGGGCTATAGCTGCCCCGCTGTTTGCCCTTGGGGGGCGGACAGCGATTGCGATTGCCTCTTCTGTTCCGGCGCTTATTGCCCTGGCTGCCCTGTTCCCGCACTGGGAAACACTGGCCAACGGTGGCACCGTCCTGCAATCCTGGGAGTGGTTACCGGCGATCGGCATTTCCTTCAGCTTCCGCCTCGATGGACTGTCTCTGCTGTTCGCACTGCTGATTCTGATTATTGGCGTGTTGATCATTCTCTATGCCCGCTATTACCTGAAGCCGGCCGAGAATATCGGGAAGTTTTACGCGCTGCTGCTCTGTTTCAAAGGCTCCATGCTGGGCATCGTACTCTCCAGCAATCTCTTGCTGATGATGATTTTCTGGGAACTGACCAGTCTCACCTCGTTCCTGCTCATCAGTTTCTGGAACCACAAACAGGACGCCCGTCGCGGCGCCCGCATGGCGCTGGCGGTGACCGGTGGCGGTGGGCTGGCGTTGCTCGCGGGCATTCTGATCATCGGCAACATTGTCGGCAGTTTTGAACTGGACGATGTGCTGGCCGCCGGCGATGTTATCAAAGCCCACGCCATGTACCCCGTCGCCCTGACGCTGGTACTGCTGGGCGCGTTTACAAAGTCTGCACAGTTCCCGTTCCATTTCTGGCTGCCCCATGCCATGCAGGCGCCCACGCCGGTTTCGGCCTACCTGCACTCTGCCACCATGGTCAAGGCCGGCATTTTCCTGATGGCGCGTTTGTACCCGGCATTGGCTGGTACGGAACAATGGTTCTACATGGTCAGTTTTACCGGCATGGCAACTTTGCTGATTGGCGCCTACGTGGCCATGTTCAAGCACGACCTGAAAGGGCTGCTGGCGCACTCCACCGTCAGCCACCTGGGCCTGATCACGCTGTTGTTCGGTATGGGTACCGAGCTGGCGGCGGTGGCAGCGGTATTCCACGTCATCAACCATGCCACCTTCAAGGCCTCACTGTTCATGGCCGCCGGTATTATCGACCACGAAACCGGTACCCGGGACATGCGCCGGATTAACGGCCTGTGGCGATACATGCCCCATACGGCCACTCTGGCCATGGTGGCCGCGTCATCCATGGCCGGGGTTCCGCTGCTGAACGGCTTCCTGAGCAAGGAAATGTTCTTTGCCGAGTCCCTGCAACTGAATCTGCCCGGCATCTGGGCCTGGCTGCCGCCGATCGTCGCCACGCTGGCCGGTATTTTTGCGGTCGCCTATTCCGCACGTTTTATTCACGACGTGTTCTTTAACGGCAAGCCCGTCAATCTGCCCATCTACCCGCCCCACGAACCGCCCCGGTACATGAAAATCCCGGTGGAGATCCTGGTCTTCGCCTGCATCATGGTAGGCATGTTCCCGGCAGTATCGGTCGGGCCTCTGCTCTACGCTGCCGCCCACGCCACGCTTGGCGGCGAGGTACCGGATTATCAACTGGCGGTTATCCACGGGTTTAATCTACCACTGATCATGAGTTTTGCGGCTTTCTTTGGCGGTTTGATCATGTATAGCCAGCGCCAGAAATTCTTTGATTTCCACGCGCGCTTCAAGGAAATCGACGAGAAGGCCGTATTCGAAGCGATCGTACTGCGGATCGTCGACCTGGCGAACGGCTTTACGGCAAGAATCGAGAACGGCTCTCTGCAAAGATACGGCATGCTGCTTGTGGTCAGCGTGCTGGCAGTCGCTGCCATGCCACTGCTGGATCTGGGCATCTTCATTGGTGAGACCGGGCTGAGCCCTGTGGACTGGCCCACGGCCATTGCCGCAGGCGTGCTGATCATTTGTGCCCTGTTGACGGCTGCCGTGCACCGGCAGCGATTTTACGCGCTGGTTGTGCTGAGCGTGGTGGGCCTGATCGTTGCACTGGCGTTTGCCCGCTTCTCGGCGCCCGACTTGGCCATGACCCAGTTGTCGGTGGAAGTGGTGACCATTGTTCTGCTCATGCTGGCGCTCTACTACATGCCTGGCTGGACACCCGTGGAAACCCCACTGAAACGCCGCTTCCGGGATATCGCCATCGCGGGTATTGCCGGTATTGGTATGACTCTGGTTACCCTGGCCATGTTGACGCAACCGTTCAGTTCGATTTCCGATTTCTTCCTTGAGAACAGCAAACCGGGCGGTGGCGGCACCAACGTGGTCAACGTCATCCTGGTGGACTTCCGGGGCTTTGATACCCTGGGCGAAATCACGGTGCTGGCGATTGCTGCCCTGGGCATTTACGCGCTGCTGAAAAATACGCCGTTGACGCCACCACCCAGTGATGGCGAAGGCCATGCCTGGTCCCGGGATGCCTACCCGTTAATGCTGCGTTTGATCGCCCGGCCACTGTTGCCGCTGTCCCTGATGGTGTCGGCATTCATCTTCCTGCGTGGCCACAACCTGCCCGGCGGCGGATTTATCGCGGGCCTGATCACCTCGATAGCCCTGATCCTCCAGTACATTGCCAGTGGCATGAACTGGACCCAGGACCGGATTCCGTTCAAATATCACAACGTCATTGGCCTGGGCCTGTTGTTCGCAACCATTGCCGGCGCAGCCAGCCTGGCCTTCGGCTATCCGTTCCTGACCTCAACATTCGGCTATATCACCTGGCCGGTAGTCGGCAAGTTCGAGGTAGCCTCAGCACTGGTCTTCGACCTGGGTGTTTATCTCACGGTAATCGGGGCCACCCTGTTGGCGCTGGTGACCATTGGCCGCATATCGCCGCATTCGGCCATCAAGAGTAAGAGGGAGGGCGCGTAATGGAACTTGTCTATGCATTGGTGATTGGTGCCCTGACCGCCTCCGGCGTTTATCTGCTGCTGCGGGCGCGCACGTTCCCCGTGGTGGTTGGCCTGACACTCCTGTCTTACGGGGTAAACCTTTTCCTGTTCTCCACTGGCCGGCTGGCTACCGGCAAGCAACCGATTATCGGCACTGCGGAAAGCTATGCCGACCCACTGCCGCAGGCGCTGGTTTTAACGGCCATCGTGATTGGCTTCGCCATGACAGCCTTTGTGGTGGTGATGTCGCTACGAAACCTTGCGGATAACGAAGATGACCATGTTGATGGCAAACAACCCTATAAATCGCCAGCACCGGAGCAGGAAGACGAGGAGGTAACCGGTAAATGAACCATTGGCTTACCGCTCCGATTCTGATTCCTCTGCTTGGCGGCATTCTGCAGGCACTGATGGGCTATGCCCCCATCACTCTGCGCCGAACCCTGGCACTGGCAACCACCGTGCTGATCCTGGTCTCGGCCATAGTCCTTCTGGTGCTGGCAAACGACGGCAGTTACCGCATTTATGCTTTTGGCAACTGGCAGCCACCGTTCGGGATTGTCCTGGTTCTGGACCGGCTGGCCGCGCTGATGCTGATCATGACCTCCGTTCTGGCCCTGTTCTGCCACCTGTATGCCATCGGCGGCGCCGACGAGGGTAACCGACAGTTCCACGCCCTGTTCCTGTTCCAGTTGATGGGCCTCAACATCGCCTTCCTGACCGGTGACCTGTTCAACCTTTTCGTTGCCTTCGAGGTGCTGCTGATCGCCTCCTACGGCTTGCTGATGCATGGTGGAGGCACCATAAGGACTGTGCCTGGCCTCCACTACGTGGTTCTCAACCTGATCGGCTCGGCGATCTTCCTGATCAGTGTGGGCATGATCTACAGCGTCACCGGCACCCTGAATATGGCAGACCTTGCGGTCAAGGTTCCCCAGGTAACCGGTGAAAGCCTGAATATCGTCAAGGCCGGCGGCATGATGTTGCTGGTAGTCTTCGGCCTGAAGGCCGCCATTCTGCCGCTGTGTTTCTGGCTGCCCCGTGCCTACTCCAAAGCCACGGCGCCCGTTGCGGCTCTGTTTGCGGTCATGACCAAGGTGGGCATCTACGCCATCTTGCGGGTGTACCCACTGGTGTTTGGCGACGATGCCGGCGAGCTCGCCAATCTCGGCATGGACTGGTTGTTCCCGATCGCTCTGGCCACCCTGGCCATGGGCGTCATAGGCGCTCTGGGCTCTGGTAGCCTGAAGACGCTTGTGGCCTGGCAGGTGATCATATCCGTGGGCACCCTGCTGGCTCCCATCTCTCTGGGCTCCGAAGCCGGCCTGTCTGCCGCCCTGTTCTATATGCTCAGCACGACCTGGACCGTCGGCGGCCTGTTCCTTGTATCGGAACTGATAGCCAACCAGCGCGGCAGCGCGAACGATCGCATCATCACCGCGCCCAGGATGCATAACCGCACCTTCCTGAGCGTGCTGTTTCTGATCGGTGCCGTTGCCGCCGCCGGGTTGCCTCCGCTCAGCGGCTTCATTGGCAAACTGCTGATTCTACAGTCCGTTGAGCCCGGTTTCGAAATGGCCTGGCTCTGGTCAGTGCTGCTGGTTGGCAGCTTCCTCACAATCATTGCCTACAGTCGGGCCGGCAGTATTGTTTTCTGGCGAACCGTCGACGGTCACCTGGAAAAGCCGGACCCATTGAATGGTCGGATTTCTGTAGCCGCTGGCGCGCTCACCGCACTGGCGATCGTCCTGGTCGTGTTTGCCGGTCCAATAACACGCTATACCGATGCAACGGCCGAACAGCTACACAATAACAATGCCTATATCGAAATCCTGCAGATGCCTATGGTCGGGGAGGATGACTGATGCTTGATCGACTGAGGTTTCCCCACCCCTGGCTGAGCCTGACCCTGTTCGTCATGTGGCAATTTCTGAGTGACGGCATCAGTGGCGGCAGTATTGTTCTTGGACTGATCCTGGCCTGGATAATCCCCCTGATGACCCAGGGTTTCTGGCCAGATCCACCCACCTTGCTCAAGGCCTGGAAGACACCTGCCTACCTGTTGCGGGTTCTGTGGGACATTGTGGTCGCCAGCGTTGATGTGGCAAGGCTGATACTGAGCCCTCGCGCACCACGGCCGATGTTCATCTGCTACACCCTGGAACTAACGGATCCGCTGGCTATCAGCATTCTAGCCAGCACCATTTCCCTGACGCCGGGCACCGTTAGCGCGGATGTGAGCGATGACAACACACTGCTGCTGATTCATGCCCTGGACGCCGAGGACGAGCAGGAAGTCATCGACACTATCCGGAACCGGTACGAAAAGCCTTTGCTGGAGATGTTCCAATGATGCTAACCGCGCTCTACATCACCATTGCCATGGTCACGCTGGCCGCCTTGCTGAACGTGTACCGCCTGATCAAGGGCCCGGATGCGCCGGACCGGATACTGGCGCTGGACACCCTCTACATTAACGCCATCGCATTGATCATTCTGTTGGGCATCACGCTGAAAACACGCATGTACCTTGAGTCTGCGCTGCTGATTGCGGTTATGGGATTTGTTGGAACCGTCGCCATGGCCAAATACCTCAAGCGCGGCAGCGTCATTGAATAACCCGGAGGACACCCTATGAGCACCTTCGCAGAATACGCCATTTCCGCCATGCTGATTATCGGTGGCGTTTTTACCCTGATCGGTGCCATTGGTCTGGCTCGACTGCCGGATTTCTACACCCGACTACACGGCCCAACCAAAGCCACCACGGTTGGCGTTGGCGCCATCGTGATCAGCTCCGTGATTTACTTCAGCACGCTTGGACGAGGCATCGGGATAGAGGAAATCCTGATCACGGCGTTCCTGTTCATGACGGCGCCCATCAGCGCCAACTTCCTGGCAAAAGCCGCGATGCACCTGGAAGTCAGAACCTCCAAGAACACTCGCGGTCAAAGCTGGGATCAGTGAGTCCCTTGCAACCATGGGCTCGGTGAGCCTTTTGTAAAAAAGGATCGTATTTATCAAAGGGCTACCGGCAACCAGAATCTGTAAAAACACTTAAAGTAAGGCCTTAAAGGAGCCATCTCCCATGATGTTACTGGCTGTGCTATCCGGTTTTTTGCTGGCGGTCGCGGTACCGGCGCTTTATCGTTTGGCAGGCAGTTACATTGGCTGGGTATTGGCTCTGCTCCCCGCTTCCCTCACAGCTTACTTCGCCAGCCTGATTCCCACGATCCGTGGTGGTGAAAGGCTCCTGATTGAAACGCCCTGGATGCCGGGGCTCGGGATAACCCTGGACTTCATGGTCGATGGCCTGTCCCTGGTGTTTGCCCTTTTGATCAGCGGCATCGGCACCTTCATTCTGATCTACGCCGGTTCTTACCTGAAAGGCCACAAAGACCTCGCCCGGTTCTACGTCATCATGCTGTCTTTCATGGCATCCATGCTTGGACTGGTGCTTTCGGACAATCTCATTACCTTTTTTGTGTTCTGGGAACTGACCAGCATCACTTCCTACATGCTGATCGGCTTCAACCATGAAGATGCCGAGGCACGAAAGTGTGCGCTCCAGGGCCTGTTCGTAACCGCAGGTGGCGGGCTCGTACTGATGGCGGGCCTGATCCTGCTGATTTTTATCACCGGGGACTATTCCTTCTCCGGCCTTCTGGCCTCAGACCTGCTCATTCATGAGCACCCGTATTACACCGCGGCAGCGGTCTGCATACTGATTGGCGCCTTTACCAAATCCGCACAGGCGCCTTTCCACTTCTGGCTACCAAACGCCATGGCTGCGCCCACCCCGGTTTCGGCCTACCTGCATTCTGCGACCATGGTGAAGGCGGGCGTGTATCTGCTGGCCCGCCTGAATCCGTCAATGAGCGGAGACATGTTGTGGAGCGGCTCCCTGTTGGTGTTTGGTGCATTAACCATGCTCACCGGCGCCTATCTTGCCTACAGCAGCACCGGCATCAAGAAGGTTCTGGCTTATTCCACGGTGATGGCGCTGGGCACCCTGACCATGCTGGTGGGTGTGGGTACTGAACTGGCCATCACAGCTTTTATCTGCTTCCTGGTGGCCCACTCCCTGTACAAGGGCGCCTTGTTTATGCTCGCCGGCGCCCTGGACCACGAAACCGGCACCAAAGATATTACCCGGATGGGTGGCCTGAGGCACAGCATGCCCAAAACGGCCGTCATTACCGGGCTTGCCGCCCTATCACTGGCAGGGCTTCCACCACTGTTCGGGTTCGTGGCCAAGGAACTGTTACTGGAGTCGCTGTTGAATGCGCCAATATGGCAAACCGGGCTTCTGGTGGCCGCCGTTCTCTCGGCCATGCTGGTGGTGGCCGTCGCCGGTCTGGTGTTTATCAAGCCCTTTTTCGGGCCGGTTGTTAAAACGCCCAAACTGCCCCACGAGGCTCCGTTTGCAATGCTGATCGGCCCCGGCGTGCTGACACTGCTCGCCCTGGTTTTCGGAATCATGCCATCTCTGCCCGCAAATCTGGTTCTGGACGCCGCTATTTCAGCAGTCTCCGGCTACCCGGTAGAAACCGCCCTCGCCCTCTGGCATGGCATCAACCTTCCCCTGATGCTTTCCGGTCTCAGTCTCCTGGCAGGCTCGTTCCTGGTGGTAGGCTGGCGCCGACTGCAGCCAACCCTGTATGCGCTTAATACCGCCGCCAGCCGAATCGGCCCCGAGGCGGGTTATTTCCGCTTCATGGAAGGTATCAGTCAGGTTGCGGGCTGGCAGACCCGGCTCCTGCAGAACGGCGTTCTCGGAATCTATCTTCTGGTACTGGTTCTTGTCACCTTCTCTCTGGCAGGCTATACCCTGCTGACCCGGCATGGTCTCCAGCTGGATTTTGACTTCAGTGACAGTTATTTCTACGAGTGGGGAATCGCGCTCCTGATTGTCGCTGCGACCGTCTTTGCCTGTGTCACCCGGTCCCGGCTTGGCTCGGTTGCTTCGCTGGGGGTACTGGGCTTTGGTGTGGCCCTGACCTTCATTCACTTCAGTGCACCGGATCTGGGCATTACCCAACTACTGGTGGAGACCCTCACCGTCATTCTGCTTGTGCTGGTGCTGTTCCGGCTGCCACCGTTTGCCAAGCTGTCCTCGTCCTGGGAACGTTACCGGGACCTGTCTGTCGCAGTATTTGCGGGCGTGGTGATGACGCTCATCATTCTTGCTGTTCTGGATATCCAGTACTTTGACAGCATTTCCAGCTACTACGTTGAAAACAGCTATGGTCTGGCGTTTGGCAAAAATATCGTCAACGTAATTCTGGTGGACTTCCGGCAACTGGATACTCTGGGGGAAATATTTGTACTGGGTCTTGCCGCAATTGGCGTTTACTCCATGATCAAGCTCAGGGCGGAGGACCAGTACAAGCCATGAAATCCAACACCGTGATTCTCCACACCGCGGCATTGGCGATCATGCCGCTGCAGCTGATGTTTTCGGTGTTCCTGCTTTTGCGCGGGCACGACGAACCCGGCGGCGGTTTCATCGGGGGCCTGGTCGCTGCAAGTGCGTTTGTTCTCTACGCCTTCGCCTTCGGCGCGGAAGCCACCCGCAAACTCCTTCGGGTGCACCCGAAGGATCTCCTGGCAGCCGGCCTGCTGTTCGGGCTGGCATCCACAATTCCGGCCCTGTTGTCTGGTCAGGCCATGCTCACCGCCCACTGGTGGGAGCTTCCGCTGCCGGGTGACAGCTACCTGAAGTTATCGACCGTACTCATCTTCGACATTGGCGTGTATCTGGCGGTCCTTGGCACACTGATGACATTCGTGATCGGTCTGATGGAGGTTGAGGGATGAGGCGAACACAGTTTTTTGAACGGGGAGCATCGCTATGGAAAGCCTGATGGCCCTTGTGGTTGGTATCTTGTTCGCGGCCAGTATCTACATGATGCTCAGACGCTCCATCGTGAAAATCGTTATTGGCCTGATCATTCTGAGCAATGCGGCAAACCTGCTGATTTTTGTGGTGTCGGGTCTAACCCGGGGCGCACCTCCGCTGATAGCCGACGGCGCGAAGCAGGTGGCTGGAACGGTGGCAGATCCGTTACCCCAGGCCCTCATCCTTACGGCTATCGTGATCGCGTTCAGCGTTCTGGCCTTTGCGGTGGTTCTGATCCGCCGGGCATACGAAGTTGTGGGCACCGATGATCTGGACAAGATGAAGGATACCGACACTTGAACCTGGAAGTTGTTCTCCCGATTCTGATCCCCCTGACCGCCGGCGCCCTGTCCCTGGCGCTGTGGCGCTCGGTTCAGCTGCAACGCCTGGTTGGCGTGGTAGCCACCGCTCTTTTGCTGGCCGCCAGCATCTGGCTGATGCGCTCAACCATCGACAAAGGCTTTCTGGTGGTTGAAATGGGCAGCTGGCCAGCGCCGTTCAGCATTGTGCTGGTGGCGGACATCCTCAGCGCCATCATGATTGTGCTGACTGGCATTATCGGGCTCGCCATCGCCATCTACTCCCTGGCTTCAACGCCTCCGGGCCACGAAAGGTTCGGCTACTACCCGCTGATGCACCTGTTGCTTGCCGGGGTCGCTGGTGCCTTCCTGACCGGCGATATTTTCAACCTCTTCGTCTGGTTTGAGGTCATGCTGCTGGCCTCCTTTGCCCTGCTCACCCTCGGTGGCGAGCGTGCCCAGATGGAAGGCGCCATCAAATACGTTACCCTGAACCTGTTTTCATCGGCCCTATTCCTGTCAGCCGTCGGCCTGCTGTACGGCATGGTGGGCACCCTCAACATGGCGGATATCGCCCAGAAGGTGAGCCGAGTTGAAGATCCCGGCATGATCACCGTTGTGTCGCTGATGTTCATGGTGTCGTTTGGCATCAAGGCGGCGGCATTCCCACTGTTTTTCTGGCTCCCGGCCTCGTACCACACCCCTCAGGTCGCAGTATCCGCACTGTTTGCGGGATTGCTGACGAAGGTCGGGGTGTATGCGCTCTATCGGGTATTTACACTGATATTCACCCAGGATGTGGAATACACCCACACCATCCTGCTCTGGGCGGCGGCACTGACCATGCTGACCGGTGTACTCGGCGCCGCCGCACAGTTCGAGTTCCGCAGGATTCTGTCCTTCCACATCGTCAGCCAGATCGGCTACATGCTTCTGGGACTAGCCTTGTTTACGCCCCTGGCGCTGATTGGCGGTGTGTTTTACATCATGCATCACATCATCGTTAAAACGAATCTGTTCCTGGTGAGCGGCATCACCTATCGCCTGCTGGGCAGCTATGAGCTGAAAGACCTGGGTGGCGTGTATCGGCAGCGCCCTTACCTGGCGTTACTATTCCTGATTCCGGCCCTGTCGCTGGCCGGTATTCCGCCCTTGTCCGGCTTTTTCGCCAAGTTCGTTGTTGTCCGTGCCACACTGGAATCCAGCGAATACCTTGTCGCAGCGGTGGCCCTGCTGGTGGGCTTGCTGACGCTCTACTCCATGATCAAAATCTGGGCGGAAGTGTTCTGGAAGAAAGTCCCGGAGCACGTTACTGATGTGCGCCGGCTCAATGGTGAGATCAGGGAAAAACGCAGTTGGGCCTACTACACCCCGGTGGTGGCGCTTGCGGTGTGCACTCTGATTATCGGCCTCTATGGTCAGCCCATATACATGCTTGCGGAATCCGCCGCCGAACAGCTGATGAACCCGCAGCTTTACATCGCAGCCGTTCTGGGAGGGCAGCCTGAATGATCGGTCTGTTCTGGAACCTGTTGCTGGCGCTCGCGTGGGTAACCCTCACGGGCAGTATCACAGCCATGAACCTGCTCGCTGGTTTTATCTTTGGCTATGTCGCCCTCATGGTGCTGCAAAAACAGGTCCCGGTTTTGAAAGGGTATTCCCGCCGGATTCCCCGTCTCGCCGCTTTCCTGGTGTATTTCCTGAAAGAACTGGTGAAGTCGAATCTGAGGGTCGCCTATGACATCGCAACGCCGGTTTGGCACATGAAGCCGGGAGTGATCGCGTTTCCGCTCCGGGCCGAGACCGATATGGAAATTCTCTTTGTCAGCAGCGTCATTTCTCTCACACCCGGGACACTGAGCCTGGATGTTTCTGACGATCGGAAGGTGCTGTTTATCCACGCCATGTTTCTTCACGACGAAGAGCAGCTCAGAAACGACCTGAGAGAACTCGAACGCCGAATCCTGAAGGTGACACGCTAGGAGGCCAGCCATGCTGAGTGTTGTGATCAATATTGTCTATCTGATGCTGTCTCTGGCGCTGCTCTTTGCCTTCATTCGGCTTACCCGTGGTCCGTCCTTGCCGGACCGGGTGGTCGCATTGGAACTGATTGCATCCATCGTGGTTGGCTACGTGGGTGTGCACGCGATTGATACCGGCGTAGCCAGTTTCCTGGATGTTGCCATTGTTATCGCCCTGACAGCCTTTCTGGCAGCCATCGGCTTCGCCAGATTCGTGGAGCGGGGAGGCGTTAAGAATGATTGAAATACTGGTATCCGTTCTGCTTCTGGCAGGCGCTGCTTTCATGGTACTGGCCGCCATCGGCGTTCTCAGGTTGCCCGATCTCCCCACCCGTATGCACGCCACGACCAAAGCCGGTGCCCTCGGGGCCATGATGACCATGGGTGGCGTGGCGTTCTATTTCGGGGACAGTACCGTGGCCGCGCGGGCGGTTGCCATTGTTATCTTCATTTTTCTGACAGCTCCGATCGCCGCTCATGTCATAGGCCGGGCCGGTTATTTCACCGGCACCAAACTCTGGGCCGGCACCATCAAGGATGAGCTGCAGGAACGATATGACCCGGTTACCCACAAACTCAATAGCGGGCTCGAGGAGCTAAAGCACGGGCAGCCAACCCGAACTGGAAAAGGTACCTCAAACCAATAGTTTGTGATTGGCAGCACAGGAATTTCCAGTATAGTAGGCTGCAAACCATTTCAAGGAATACCAGACATGCTGACAGTCAATGAATACTTCGATGGCAAGGTAAAATCAGTGGCTTTCCAGTCCAGCACACTGCCTGCCACAATCGGTGTTATCAGTGCCGGAGAATACGAATTCGGCACCTCAGAAAAAGAAACCATGACGGTCGTCAGCGGTGAACTGACGGTGCTGCTGCCGGGCCAGCAAGACTGGCAAACCTTTGGTGCCGGCGAAAGTTTTGAAGTAGCCGGGCAAGCGAGCTTCAAAGCGAGAGCGGATGTCGACACCGCTTATCTCTGTACCTACGGATAAGCCTCAGTCAGTCAGCCAGTCTTTCTTACCGTGACAACAAACATAAGCAGAGAAAGAGGACAACAACATGGCACAAACCCGAATTCTCAAACCAGCTGAAAACGCCCACCAGTACCAGCTCCTGATCAAGCGGTTGCTGATGTCCGGGCCCCGCTATAACCCGGATCAGGAGATTGTTTACGCCAATCGCAGCAAATACACCTACAAGGACCTGGTCGAGCGCATCCATCGCCTTGCCAATGCCCTGACCGACGCCGGCATCAAACCTGGCGATACCGTGGCTGTGATGGATTGGGATACGCCCCGGTACCTGGAGTGTTTTTTTGCGATTCCGATGATTGGCGCCATACTGCACACGGTCAACGTGCGCCTGTCGCCGGAGCAGATCGTTTACACCATGAACCACGCCGAGGACGACGCGGTACTGGTACATGATGACTTCCTGCCCATCATCGAGGGCGTGAAAGACGAGATCAAAACCGTCAACACCTGGATTCAGGTAACCGACAGCGACAAGCCGGGCAACGCCTCATTCGACACCCACGGCGAGTACGAAGCCCTGCTGGCCGCGGCCAGCGACCACTTCGACTTCCCGGACTTCGACGAAAACAGCGTCGCCACCACCTTCTACACCACCGGCACCACCGGTAACCCGAAAGGCGTGTATTTCAGCCACCGCCAGCTGGTACTGCATACGCTTTCCATGGCCGGCAGCATCTCCCATTTCGACGAGATGCCGCTGTTGCGTTCATCCTCGGTGTATATGCCGGTCACGCCCATGTTCCACGTTCACGCCTGGGGCGTACCCTACGCGGCCACCATGATGGGCATCAAACAGGTATACCCCGGCCGTTATGAGCCGGAACTACTGGTGGATTTGCTCAAGAAGCACAAGGTCAGCTTCTCCCACTGCGTGCCCACCATCATGCAGATGATGATGGCCACCGAGTCCATCAAGACCGCCGACCTGAGCAACTGGCATGTGCTCATCGGTGGCAGCGCCCTGACCAAAGGCCTGTGCGATGTGGGGGCGAAACTCGGCATCAAGATGTTCACCGGCTACGGCATGTCCGAAACCTGCCCGCTGCTGAGCACCACGCACCTCACCCCGGCGGATCTTGAACTGCCTCTGGATCAGCAAACCGCAATCCGGGTGAAGACCGGTAAAGCCGTGCCCATGGTGGAACTGGAAATTGTCGATCCTGACGGCAACCCCGTAGCCCATGATGGCGAAGCCAAGGGTGAAGTGGTCGCTCGCGCCCCCTGGTTGACCCAGAGTTACTTCAAACAACCGGACAAAGGCGAGGAACTGTGGGAAGGCGGCTGGTTACACACCGGTGATGTCGCCTCCATGGAGCCGGACAACACGCTGACCATCAAAGACCGCATCAAGGATGTGATCAAGACCGGAGGCGAATGGCTGTCGTCGCTCGACCTGGAGAACATGATCAGCCAGCACCCTGCCGTTGCCGGGGCTGCGGTGGTAGGTGTGCCCGATGAGAAATGGGGGGAACGTCCCTACGCCCTGATCACCCTGAAGCCCGGAGAATCCATCTCTGAGCAGGATATCAAGCAGCACCTGCAACAGTTTGTCGACAGCGGCGACATCAATAAATGGGCGATTCCCGAGCAGATGCGTTTTGTGGAAGACATTCCCAAAACCAGCGTCGGCAAGATCAACAAAAAACTGATTCGGGATCAGTTGAAAGACTAATCTTCCGGGGAAGCAAAAAACGCCGGCGTCCTGGCAACAGACGCCGGCGTTTTTATTTGTGTGCTACCGGAATCGTCGGCTGCTCAGAGGCCTGAGAAGGTGAAGTCCACCTCAGGATCCTTCCCAGCAACAATATCCGCCAGAGCGGCTGCCGAGCCACAGGAGTGGGTCCAGCCCAGGGTACCATGACCGGTGTTGAGGTACAGATTGGTGAAGTGGCTTTTACCGATGTAGGGCACATTGGATGGCGTTGCTGGCCGCAAGCCGGTCCAGAATTCGGCCTGATCCCAATAGCCAGCCTCGGGCATGACTTCCGCAGCCCGACGGACAATCGCCCGACAACGGGTAAAGTTCAGGTCGCGACGGTAACCATTCAGTTCTGCTGTGCCAGCGACACGCATTCGGTCGCCCAGGCGCGAGTAAACCAGCTTGTATTCATCGTCGGTCAGGCTGACGTTAAAGGCCGCTTCTTCGTTTTTCACCGGCACGGTAATGGAATAGCCCTTGGCCGGATAGATATTCAGGAACATCCCGAGCTGGCGGGCAAGTACCGCACTGAAACTGCCCAGGCTCAACACATAGCTGTCCGCCCGAAGGGTGTGATGTTTGCCGTCTTTCAGTGCCAGCACGCCCAGGATCCGGTCACCCGCCCGATCAAAACCCAGCACTTCGGTGCCATATTCAAAAGCCACCCCGGCTTCTTTACATTTCTCAGCCAGAGCCTGGGTAAACTTTCGGGCATCGCCGCTTTCGTCATCAGCGGTGTAAGTCGCGCCGGCAATACGATGACGGATCGGTTCAAGGGCCGGCTCCAGCTCAACCGCACGACCAGCATCGATAACCTGACGGTCACAGCCCAGATCACGCATGATGCGGGAAGGTTCCAGGGCCGCATCGAATTCGGCAGGGTTGGTGTAGAAATGCAGAATGCCCTTGGCTAACTGGTCATAATCGAGCTTCAGTTCGTCTCGCAGTGACTGCAGGCATGAACGGCTGTAAGTACCGAGATTGACCATCTGGCGGATATTATGGGCGGCCTTGGCAGAGGTACACTGAGCCAGGAACGACAGCGCCCAGCGCCACTGGTAAAGATCCAGCCGGGGCCGGAACAACAGTGGGGCATCCGGCTGGAAAAGCCATTTTGCGACTTTCAGGGGCGCCGAAGGATTGGCCCACGGCTCGGCATGGGACACCGATACCTGCCCGCCATTGGCGTAGCTGGTTTCCAGTCCTGACTGGTTCTGTCGGTCGACCACGGTTACCTGGTGCCCCTGTTTCTGCAGGTACCACGCGGTGGTGATACCAACGACGCCTGCCCCAAGTACCGCTATGTGCATGCCTGCCTCCCCTGATTGATCAACTGTGGTAGCTTCAGAACGTTAGCCGCCCGCGCGCTTGACGGTCCAGCCTTCCTGCTCCAGTAACGGCACCAGAATATCTCGCTGGTCGCCCTGTATCTCCACCACTCCGTCTTTTACTGTACCACCTGTACCGCATTTGGCCTTTAGCTGTTTGGCGTAGGCTTTCAGTTCTTTGTCGTCGAGCGGAATACCGGTCACCAGGGTCACGCCCTTGCCTTTGCGCCCCTTTGTCTCCCGGCTGACGCGCACAATACCGTCTCCAGCCGGCCTCTGCGCCGCCTGGCAGGTGCAGTCATCCACCGGGTTCCGGCACTCAGGGCACATCCGCCCCTGATCCGTGGAGAACACCAGACCACCCTTGCGCTTGTTCATACCCATGATTACGCCTTATCTGCAATCAGTTCAGGCCCGGAGGGTATTTGGAAAACATTTCCGAGACAACCTCGTCAATCAGCTCGCGGCGGGTTTCCGGCGACTGGTTTTCATTGAGATAGCGTCGACTCGCGGCTTGCCAGACCACTTCCTCGGTGGTCCGATCAACCATTCTCACCACCAGTTTGCCCTCGGTTACCTCTCGCACCGGTGGCGGCGATGAGAGGCCCCAGCCGAAGTTGCCATGGCCGAACCCGAACCCCAGGCCAACGCCTACCTGCTCAAGCCGTTCCTCGGCCACAATCTGCCAGCTGATCAGAAGATCAGCTTCAGTTTCCGTCACTTTTTTCATGGCCTTCCGGTTCAGCTCGCGCTCTACCGCGTCCCGAACCCGGGCGTCATCCAGCGAGGTGAAACCAGAGTCCTGGGCGTTGCTGGCAAAGGCCCAACTGCTGTAATTGCCAAAAACGGTGGCTGAATTGTAGTCGGTCACTACATTGCTGGCACAGCCGGTTATGGCCAACGCCAAAGCAGCGATCATGATAATACGCATAGGCTTAACTCCGTTGTTCCCATATGTCTCCAGTATACGCGTGCCCAGGTCTACCGGCCTGCCTCAGTCAGTCAGGTTTCAAAACGGTAATCCATCTTCTGGGACTCACAAAAAGCGCTGAAGTCCTGTTGCTGAGCCACAGGCAAGGAAACGCTGGCTGTCACCCGCGTAGTATAGGAAATCGCGTCGATACGCCCTTCATGCCCGTCGCACCAGTGCCGCAGCGGTTGCTCATCGGCAAACCCGAACTGCACCGTTGCCTGCACACGTGCCTGCTGCACCACGCGATCAACGGCGGACAAGACACTTTCAGCGGCGCCGGCATAGGCCCGAACCAGGCCACCGGCTCCAAGCTTGATACCACCAAAATAGCGGATAACGATCACCAGTACGTCGCCCATATCCTTGTGCTGAATCACGCCCAGAATGGGTTTGCCGGCGGTTCCGGAAGGCTCACCATCATCATTCATGGCAGCCTCGGCCGCAGAGCCGGGCCGGCCGATCTGATACCCCCAGCAGACATGACGGGCATCGGGGTAGTCGCGGTGGGCCTGGTCAACGTATGTTCGTACGTCGTCCCGGTCACTGACGGGATACACTCGGGCAATAAAACGGCTTTTCTTCACTTCCGTTTCCCGCTCAAGGTATCCTGCAGGAATCGGGTAATCCTTACTCATGGGCGATCCTATGACGACCGAAGATAACGAACAGACCCAACCCGGGACCGCGGCCCCTGCACGGATACGCAAGGCCGCCTGCGGCATCCGGTTTGATGAGGACGAGCTGCAGGAAGGCATTGATTTTTCTGCCGCCAGCAAGCTGAAACCGGGCAGTGACAACGCACCGGATCAAAGCCCGAGCGCCGATTCCTCAGCCTCCGACAAAGACCGGTAGCTCAAGGGTCACTTCCAGGCCACCCTCGTCCCGGTTGCGGGCACTGATGTGCCCGTCGTGGGCCTGAATGATATCACGGGCAATAGCGAGCCCCAGCCCCCAACCTTTGCCACCACGGGATTTGTCAGCCCGGAAAAACGGCTCAAACAAGTGTTGTAGCAGGTCTTCCGGAGCACCCGGTCCCTCATCAGCGACGATCAAACGGATTCTCTCATTGTCCGTGGACAGAGAGAGCTTCACCGATTTACCCGGTGGCGTGTGGTCCAGGGCGTTTTGCAGCACGTTATCAAACGCACGCTGCAATAAACTGCTGTCACCGAGCACAGACACCGCTTTGCTCTCCTCCGAGGCCACCAGTTTGCAGTCCACGCGCTGGTGCTCAGCATAATCGGCGGCATCCTGAAGCACGTGATTGACCAGGACCATCGGCTTGACCGGCTCACGCGCCATATCACCGCCGTTCTCGGACACCCGGTACAGGGTCAGAATCTGGCCGGTCATGGTTTCCAGCCGCTCGTTCTGGCGCAGAATACTGGTCATCAATGCCTCATCGGCGCCGCTATCCGAAGCCAGCTCAATCGCCACCCGCTGCCGTGCCAGCGGAGTACGAAGATCGTGGGAGATATCCCGCAACAGCTGGTTCTGACGGTCCAGCAGCTGGCACAGCCGGTCTGTCATACCGTTAAATGCCGTCGCCAACTGGCCCACTTCATCACGGCGCCGGGCAATGCGACCAGCAACCCGCAGTCCAGTATCCCCCCCGGCAATCGCCCGGGCGGTTCCCTCCATGTGTCTCAACGGCCGCGAGACCATTCGCGCAATCCACCAACAGGCCAGGGAGATCAACAGGAACGCCAGCCCCATCTCCACAAACCGGAACATTCTCGGGTCCAGCCAACCATCGCCGCCCATCCGGGGCCAGGCAACTAGCTGATAGCCCTCCTGCAGATCCAGAACAGCTGGCTTGTGGGGGTACCAACCGGACTGGATGCGTTCCCGAATCGCCCGGGGCAGTCGATGCTGGCCCTGCTCCTTTTCGATCAGCATCAGGTGCAAATCCAGGCGTTCACCTTCCGAACGCAAAAAGCGCCAGGCATCCCCCCGACCCCGCTGTTCACGAATGACTAGAGCTTCGCGAGCCAGTTCCTGTAAACCCACCTGGCGTTCAATCGCCTGGCGTTCCCGGTCCAACAGATAACGCGAGGCAAGGTGGCTGGCCACCACGGTTACCGCCATGGCCAGCCAGATGGATAGAAAAATCCGCCAGAACAGAGGAAACATAAAGCGCTTCAACATGTGGGTATCCGGTAGCTGTATCCCAGTCCTCGCACCGTCTCGATGCGGGGTGGGTCATCATTGCCCAGTTTCTTGCGAAGATTGCTGATGTGCATATCCAGAGTGCGGTCGTAGGCCTCAAGGCGGCGCCCCAGCGCCCACTGCATGAGATCGGTCTTGCGGACCACGCTGCCGGCATGGGCCAGCAACACCTGAAGCACTTCATACTCGGTGCCGGTCAGTTCCAGGGGCGCGTCATTCTGGTAGATGCGGCGCTGTCCAGGCTCCACCCGCAAGTCACCATAAGTCCGGCTGGCGTCCACCTCGGTTTTCTGATCCCAGGCGATACGACGAAGCAGGGCCTGAAGCCGCGCCACCAGCTCTCTGGGATTGCAGGGCTTGGGAATGTAATCATCGGCGCCCACTTCAAAGCCGACGATTCGGTCAGTTTCATCGCCACGGGCCGTCAACAGGATCACGGGTAAGTGCGTCTTGCCCCGAAGTTCCCTCAGAACATCCAGACCATTGATATCAGGCAGCATGATATCGAGCACCACAATGTCACAATCCTGGCCCAGAGCGAGAGCCAGTCCATCACGACCATTGGCGGCCTCACGCACACTGAAGCCCTGGCTGGCCAGGTAACGGGCTAACAGCTCCCGTAACTCATCGTCATCTTCAATCAACAGTACCCGGTTCTGCATAGTCTTCTCTCTGGGATGTGCCGGTCACAGTCTAGCATGGCCATCCTGCAGCGCTGCGGGCGGTCTCCCGGCCTTTACCGAACCTTTACGTAGCCCTGACACCATCTGACGTTGCGTCCGCGTAGCATGGCCATCATCCATTGTGAACAACGACGAGGAAAGACCAATGAAAGTAAAAACCACCCTGTTAACCGCCGGTGTACTGGTGGCAAGTCTGATGGCCGCCAGCCCGGCTGTTCTCGCGGAACGGCACGGCAAACACAACCAGAACGGCAAGTGGGACAAACAGGAACTGTGCGAGAACTTCCGTGAAGGCAAAGGCCCCTTTAACCGTGAGGAGCGCCGGGCCGAGAGGGAAACGTATCGGGCAGAAATGGCCGATCGCCTGAAACTGAATGAGGAACAGCGCCAGATCTGGGCGGAGATTCATCAGGAACGACAGGCCAAACAGGAAAAACGCATGAATCAATGGCAGGAAAAAATGCAGCAACGCTGTAGCAACAGTGGGAAGCAAGACAAGGAGTGATCAAATGACGGGTTCTGGCGTATGGTAGAAGGTATTCGTCAACGACCTGAAACCAACCATGTCAGAAAACGCGCCACGCGAACTCACTCTGGAGACCCGAGCCAGTATTGCCGCCATCCCGAAATCGGACTGGCAACGACTGGCGGGGGTCTCCAATCCGTTTCTTCGATACGAATTCTTTCAGGCACTGGAAGAGAGCGGCTGCACCCGCACCGAAACGGGCTGGACCCCCAGCCACCTGGTATTCAAGCACGAAGGCCGGATTGTGGGCCTGGCACCCGCCTACCTGAAAACCCACTCCATGGGTGAATATGTGTTCGACTGGTCCTGGGCCGAGGCCTACCAGCGATACGGCCTGCCCTATTATCCAAAGCTGTTGCTCGCCATTCCGTTCACACCGTCTGCCGGACCCCGGCTGCTGCTGGACGCTGAGGTGCGGCGACAGCTGACACCCGAACGCCTGCACGACTTGCTGGATACCCTGACACACCACCTTGGGGCACACTCCTGGCACCTGCTGTTTCCCAACGCCGAGGACCAGAAACTGCTGACGCATGACGATGAACTGCATCGCATCGGCTGCCAATTCCACTGGCACAACCACAACTACCACAGCTTCGACGATTATCTGGCAGCGTTGAATTCCCGCAAGCGTAAATCCATTCGCAAGGAACGCCGGCAAGTGGCGGAACAGGGCATCACTTTTGCCTGCTTCCATGGCAAGGATATTCCAGACCAGGTTCTTGCCGCCTTCTATGTGTTCTACCAGGCCACCTATCTGAAGCGGGGCCAGAGACCATACCTGAACAAACAGTTTTTCACGTTACTGAGAGAGCAGCTATCCGAGCATATGCACGTAATCATGGCGATCAAACAGGGCGAAATGATCGCCGGGGCCCTGTTTCTGTCGGGGCAAATCACACTTTACGGCCGATACTGGGGCTGTCTGGACGAGTACAATCACCTGCATTTCGAGACCTGTTACTATCAGGGAATCGAGCTGGCGCTGGCGCTTGGGCTGACACATTTTGATGCCGGCGCCCAAGGCGAACATAAACTGGTTCGGGGGTTTGAACCGGTGATCACCCATTCCTGGCACGGTATACAGCACCCCGGATTCCGGGACGCCATTGCCGACTTCACCCGGGAAGAAGCAGAGCAGGTACAAGGGTATTTTGCAGAGGCGGAAACCTTACTGCCGTTTAAACAACAAACACCGCAATAGTCTGTATACTGATTGACCAGGACGGACTTCAATCAGGTGAACGGCCATGGATACCGGTCTGCCAGGAAGCATACTCACCGCATTTGATCCACCCCTGATGGTGGCATTGGGTGCCTTTGTGCTGGCGCTTCTCAGCCTGATACTGGCATCCCGGTTACGGAACAAAAACCAGAGCCAGCTCAGCGCATTGAGGGAAAGGTCGGACACCCTCTGGCGTGAAATGGATGACATCCGGGTCAGCCAGTTCAACCGCTCAGATCATAGCCCGTCGACCAGCCATTCCTCACTGGACCAAGCCCGTTACCAAACGGAAATGGAAGCCTACCAGAAGACCTGGCCGGCCATCTGGCTTCTGCACGAACGCCTGGGGCAGTTTCTGCGAACTGTCGAAACCGGTGAATCCGCCAACGACTTACGTCTGGAGGCCAGAAACGCTGCGCTGGACGCCCGAAATCACCTGAACCAGCACCGCCCCTTCTGTCACGAAACGGTGGATGAACTGCTCACCCGGCTCATTGACGTGGAAATCAAGGCCCACCTCGCCGCCTGCCAGTACCTGGACCTGGTGAAGGAAGTCCGGCACGGCGCTTCCGATCACGACCGGAGAGTCCTGCACGACAAGTTTCACAGCCTGCATGAGGGCGAGGCTCGGGAGCTTTTGAATCACCTGGTGACCACCATCCGGCACCGCGCCATAAGAAGCGGCTAAGTTTGCTTAGCTATCGGCAATCCGGAAACCGATTTTCAGGCCCACCTGATAATGACCGACCTTTCCGTCGACAATGTGGCCACGGGTTTCCGTTACCTCGAACCACTCCATATTGCGAACACTTCTCCCACACTCATCCAGCGCGTTCTGAATGGCATCTTCAATGCTTGTCTTTGATGAGCCTACGATTTCCACTTTTTTGTAGACATGGTGATCAGACATGACAGCCTCCTGACTCAAGAATATTTACACCTTGAGCCTAGAAGCCAGCGTGAGCTTGGGCAAACTACCATTCTTTAACCTGCTTCATCCATTGACCGTTAAAAGGCGTATCATCTTGCCTGTAGCATGCTGGAAATACTCGAACCGGACCTGTAAATGAAACGACTTCTCAAATACGCCGCGGGCCTGCTCGGCGCCCTGCTGTTGCTTCTGGGCGGCCCCCTTCTGTTGGCCGCCAGCAGCAGCCTTGAGGTTGCGGAGAGCTGGCGTACCGCCAGCCGGGAAAGCGCCGGTATAGCGCCTCGACCCGAACAGGTTGAGGAAGCCATTATTCAGGTCTATGGCGCACGCGCCTGGAGCTGGCGAGGCTACTTTGCGGTACATACCTGGATTGCGACCAAAGAACATGGCGCTGATTATTATCAGGTGCACGAGGTCACCGGCTGGCGCACCTACGTGGTCAATTCCCGCCCCGGCGACCCGGACAGACACTGGTACGGCGCCAGGCCGGAACTGTATGCAGATATTCGGGGAGAGAAAGCCGCGGCCTTGATTCCGCAGATCTATCAGGCAGTGGAAAACTATCCCTACCCCACCCAATACGAAGCCTGGCCGGGGCCAAACAGCAATACCTTCGTAGCCTGGGTGATACGGGAAACGCCAGGGCTCGACGTAGCCCTGCCCAGCCACGCCATCGGCAAGGACTACCTGGGTGACCGGCTGATCGCCCCAAGCCCGGGTGGCGCGGGCTATCAACTATCCCTGGGTGGGTATTTCGGTGTGTTGGCCGGGGTTCGAGAGGGTCTGGAAGTGAATATTCTGGGGTTGTCGCTGGGTATCAATCCCATGGCGCTGGGGATCAAATTACCGGGACTCGGCGAGCTGGCCTTGCTTGACACAAACCCCATGCACGAGCAACCAGCTCGCTAGACGCTCAGGGGTGGGGGTGGTCTCCCAAAAACCGCTACAAGCACATCCATGTGCGCTTCTCTCCGGCCATCCATGGCCTCCGACATTTTTGGGAGACCACCCCCACCCCTGAGCTGCACTGTCCCAAAGTCAAAGCTTGGCGAATTCCAGATACCGACTGGCTGCCTGCTTCTTCTCATCCTGGCTGTTGAGCAACTCCAGCCGCAGTTTATCAATGATCTTCAGGTAACCATCCAGCGGGGACTTTTCTTCGCCCTGCTCTTTTGAAGCCTCAATAAACGCCTGCTGCTTCTCACGAATTTCGTTCAGTTTCTCCAGCGCGTTTTGAATTGCCGCAATTCGCGCCGAGACAGCGCCACTCATCTCTGGTTCAGCATTGCGAACACCAAGCGCGGTTTCCACCGCCGGGGCCGACTCGGTGTTCTGCTCCGCCAGGTCCAGCTCTTCCAGAGTACGAACGTCACCGTCAGTGGTCAGATAAATACCAGAGGCCTTGATCTGCCCCAGGGGCACGCCCTGAGGATTGGTCAGGGTGAAGCGGTCGTCCACGCTGTCGACATAGAGTGCCTGGACCCCAACCTCCGCCAGCGAGCGCAGATCCTGGCCGCCATCAGCCGTCTGTACCCACACCGACAGGGACTGAAATATTTCATCGTTAGCATCTATCCAGCGGTTACCATCGTCATCAAATGCAGCTAACTCGCTGAAGCCAGAGCCACTTTCCGGACCGAACAATTCGCTGCCATCGTCCACTTTACCGTTACCATTGCGGTCAAAAACCAGATATCCGCTGCCCGCGCCCAGAGAGGCGAACTGCGCCGTCTCGCCGTTGCCCGTCATGTCGAATTCAAACAGGGTGTCGGTCAGTCTCGCGGTAGAAGCACCAAAGTTGATCACCAGCGGATCAGTCAGGGGACGCTCCTGAATCTGGATCAGCTCGGAGTATTCATAGCTACGGGACTGGGACTGCCTGAGCGACAGGGTAAAGTCGATGGTTTCACCATTGTCGAGGGTAATACTGCCAGTCGACGCGAAGCTGCGGGTTTCGCTTTCGGAGTAGAACATATAGCGACCGGCAGAAACCGACAGACTCTTCGGCGATTCCGCAGCTGCTTCACCTCCCAGGGCGGCTCGGCTGACCGTCAGCGCCTGCTGCCCCATCAGGAACAGCTCTGAAGACTTTTCGACCAGTTCCGAACTGGTGAAGGTGGCCGCTCGGTTGGACCCGGTCACCTCACTGGTGCTGGAAAAGGCCATCTGCTCCTGGCTGCTGTAGCGATACGCCGCCTGTCGGATCAGCGACACTTCGGTGCCCCGATTGGTCTGCCCCTGCGGCTCCGGGGCGGCAGACTGGCGGATTCTCAGTTGGGAACTGTCAAACGCCGAGACCTGGCGGCTGCTGTCCTGAAACAGCGAAATCTGGCTGGATGCAATCATGGAGTGGTACCTCAGTGACACTGGGTCACTTAACGGCACCATCACCGAAAACTTGAGCAGATTTCAACCACACCCACCGACGACATCAGAGCAAATAACGAACCGTCGCAGCGGCCAGCAAGCCAATAGCGATAGCGGGAAGCGGCTTGTGGAGCACAAGCATGGAAACCGTCGTGGCTACCAGTGCTGCCAGCGCACCCAGATCGCCACCCACCGCCATGGGTACAATGATGGCGATCAGCACCGAGCTGGCCATGGTATTGATAAAACTCTCTACCCTCGGATTGATGCGCACAAACGACATCACGAACACGCCGCCAAAACGGGTAATCAGTGTCACCACTGTCATGATGGTGATCAGCGCCAGCACACCGAGGGTGGTAGTTTCAATGGTCACCAGACACCTCCCGCTGGCTATCCGCCACCTCGGTTTTGTGTTCCAGCCAGAACAAACCGACCAGACCACCAGCGATCGCGCCAACCACCACGTGCATATTGGGCGGTAGCCATTTCCAGGCGGCAAGGGAGGCTGCGCCGGAAACGCACCAGGCGACCAGCACCCGCGGGGATTTATTGCCACCCAGTGCCATGGCCAGCAGGAAGCAACCCAGCACCATATCCAGCCCGAAGGCTCTGGGGTTCTGTAACAAACCGCCGAAGTAGACACCCAGGGCTGTACCAACAATCCAGGCCAGCCACAGAACCAGGCCACCCCCGATAATCACTTCCAGATTGCGCCTGCCATTCTGGTAATCCTGGGCCGAGACCGCCCAGTTGGCATCGGTCAGCAATAGCAAGAGCGCATAACGCCGCCCGGGAGAGACTTCCCTGAGCATCGGGTATAGCGAGGCGCCCATCAGCAGGTGCCTGGAATTGATGGCAAAAACCACGGCGATCAAAGGCAGAACCGAGACATCGGCGCCCCAGATATCCACCGCCGCAAACTGCGAAGCGCCAGCAAACACGGTCGTGCTCATCAGGATAGACTGCAGCGGCGTCAACCCTTCCTGAATGGCGGCCAGACCAAAGGCAGCACCAAACGCCACCACAAAGAATGAGATGGGGAGCAGGCGGAAGAACTCGGAACGGACTTTCCGCGAATCAAACTGATAAGGATAGGAGGCGACAGACATCTGAAGAAGCTAAGCCGTATAGTGCAAAACGCGTATAGGTAGAAACCACCATTAAGCGTTTTTTTTCTTACCAGTGCTCAGGCAGTTAGATGATTAAATCAAACAAGTTCACAATTCCGCCGGCCGCCAAGGTTGACGTTCACGTAAACTTGCATTAGCTTGAATTTCGTCCGGCCCCAAAAGGGCAACCCGACCAATCCTTCGGGAGGACACCTGAAATCGACACCCTGGCCACAAGCCAGACCGACAAAAACAAGACAGAACCTGCCGCCGGGATCCGGCTGTGCGGGAGAGGATTTCAACATGCTGTTCAGCCATCCGGAGTTCGATCACCACGAACACCTGTCGTTTTTCTGCGATGCCGAAACCGGCCTCAAAGCCATTGTCGCTATTCACAACACCTCCCGCGGCCCCGCTTTAGGCGGTTGCCGAATGTTCCCTTACGCCAGTGATGAAGAAGCGCTGCGAGATGTGCTTCGCCTGTCCAGGGGAATGACCTACAAATCGGCCCTGGCCAATCTGGACCTGGGTGGTGGCAAATCCGTGATTATTGGCGATCCGCGCAAGCACAAAACACAAGCCCTGCTGGAGGCTATGGGCAAGCACCTGGAAAGCCTGGGAGGCCATTACATTGCGGCCGAAGACTCCGGCACCAGCGTGCCGGATCTGAAAGTGATGGGGCGCCATACCCGCCATGTGGCCGGCGTTGCCTACCGTACCGGATTCGACGGCACCCCCAGTAACGGGGATCCCTCTCCTGTCACCGCTTACGGCACCTTTGTTGGCCTCAGAGCAGCAGTAAAACACCGGCTCGGCAGCAACGACCTTACCGGCCTGAAAGTAGCCATCCAGGGCATCGGTAATGTCGGGTTCCGCCTGGCCCAACACCTGAAAGACGCTGGCGCTGAACTCTGGGTGAACGATATTCACGCCGACAACATGCAGAGGGCTGTCGACCAGCTCGGCGCACACGCCGCCTCGGCGGAAGACATACTGACTCTGCCCGTGGATGTTATCGCACCCTGCGCCATGGGCGCCGTCCTGAACGACCGCAGTATTCCTGCCATTCGCGCCGGTATCGTCGCAGGCGCGGCCAATAATCTGCTGGATCGCCCGGAACACGACGCGGCACTGAAACAGCGGGGCATTCTGTACGCTCCAGACTTTGCGATTAACGCCGGCGGCATCATTGATGTGTTCTACGAACGCACAGGGGCATCCCCGGAAAAAGTGCGCGCCCATGTGGAAACCATCGGCGACACCCTGACCGAAATTTTTAACCGTTCTGACCGCACCGGGCTCCCTACCGGTGAAATTGCCAATGAACTGGCTGAAGAACGGTTCACCAAGCATGCCGCGGGTGCTGGGCTGGCGCCCCAGCGGCTGTCTCGCACCGGATAACCTGACACCGGTGCTTCCCCTTGGGAGCCGCAGTCTCTGCGGCTCCATTTTTAACCCCAGTAACAAAAACAAGACCTTCGGGAGAAAACCATGTCTGTCTCATCATCCGGTTCTGCTGCCTATTCCGGCAGCCTTGAGGGCTCCAATGCCCAGCGCGGGCTCTGGTCATCACGGCTCGCGTTCATCCTCGCGGCCACCGGTTCCGCTGTGGGCCTCGGAAACATCTGGAAATTCCCCTACGTAACCGGCGAAAACGGCGGTGGCGCTTTTGTGTTGGTCTACCTGCTGTGCATCGCCATCATCGGTATTCCCATCATGATGGCCGAGGTGATGATCGGCCGTCGTGGTGGCCACAGCCCGGTTAACAGCATCAAGGCGATCGCCCAGCGAGACGGACTGAACCCGGCCTGGAAACTGGTCGGCGCCGTGGGCATTCTTGCAGGCTTCCTGATTCTGTCGTTTTACTCGGTGATTGGTGGCTGGGCCATTTCCTACGTTGGCACCACCGCCAGCGGCCAGCTCTCCGGCCAGACCGCAGATGCCGTGGGTGCGATTTTCTCCGGCCTGCTGAGCAATCCCGGCACCCTGTTGCTGTGGCACACGGTGTTCATGGCCCTGGTGATGCTGGTGGTGGCGAAAGGTGTGCGCTCCGGCCTGGAGCGGGCCGTCAGCATTCTGATGCCGGCACTGTTTGTACTGCTACTGATTGTGGTCGGCTACGCCATGACCACCGGCCACTTTGGCCAGGCGGCAGCCTTCCTGTTCCAGCCGGACTTCTCCAAGCTCACCACCTCCGGCGTACTGGTGGCACTGGGACACGCATTCTTTACTCTGAGCCTGGGTATGGCGGTGATGATGGCTTATGGCTCCTACCTGCCCAAGAAGATTTCCATCGCCAAAACCTCCATTACCGTCTCGGTGATTGATACCGGTGTCGCCCTGCTGGCCGGCCTCGCCATTTTCCCGATTGTCTTTGCCAACGGCCTGGAGCCCGGTGCTGGCCCTGGCCTGATTTTCCAGACCCTGCCCCTGGCCTTCGGTCAGATGCCCATGGGCTCACTGTTCGGCACCCTGTTCTTTGTACTTCTGATTTTCGCCGCCTGGACCTCTGGCATTTCCCTGCTGGAACCGATCGTTGAATGGCTGGAAGAACAAAAGGGCATGAACCGCACCGTCAGTACGCTGGGTGCCGGTGTGGTGTGCTGGGCTCTGGGTATTGCCTCTATTCTGTCGCTGAACCTGTGGGCGGATTTCGCACCACTGGGCTTCATCCCGATGCTGGAAGGCAAAACCATCTTCGACCTGCTGGACTTCTTCACCGCCAACATCCTGCTGCCGCTGGGTGGGCTACTGGTCGCGCTGATGGCCGGCTGGGTAATGTCGAAACCGGCCATGGAGAAAGAGCTGGCCCTGTCACCGGGTACGTTCAACCTGTGGTTTGTCACCGTGCGCTTCATCACCCCGATTGCGGTGGGCGTGGTGTTCATCTACAACCTGATGTAAATAACGCTCACAACTGATCGAGGGAGGCCTTCAGGGTCTCCCCGATCCTCGCGTTCAGTTTCAGATCCACCAGATCCTCAGCCCGGGTCCGCCCCAGATTCAGGGTGGCAATGGGCTTTTTCCACTCGCTGGCGTAGCGGCAGAAACGGAAGCCGGAATACACCATCAACGACGAACCAATCACCAACAGGCCATCGCTCGCCTTGAGTACATCAAGCGCAGAGTACACCCTGTCCTTTGGCACATAGTCCCCGAAGAACACTACATCCGGTTTCAGGATACCGGCGCATCTGGGGCAGTCCACCGGTCGGAACTCGGAAAAATCCACATCCAGATCGGCATCCCCATCCGGTGCCGTCTCCGCTGTGTACTTCCGAAATCCGGGATTGAGCTCGGCGCAACGGTCATGTACCTCATCCCGGGGGCAACGATAGCCGCAGCCCATACACACGACTTCGTCCGCCCGCCCGTGTAGATCGGTCACCGCCCGGGTGCCCGCCTTCTGGTGAAGACGATCCACGTTCTGGGTAACCACCAGGCTGCTGTGGTTGAGCAGTTCCAGATCCGAAATGTAGTGATGGGACGGGTTGGGCGCGGCATTACGCATGACCGGCCAGCCAATCAGACTGCGCGCCCAGTAACGCTGGCGGGTGTGGAAGTCCTCCATGAACGCCTTATGCTGCACCGGTTGCTTACGCTTCCAGGCACCATCGCCATCACGATAATCTGGAATACCGGAATCCGTGCTCACGCCGGCTCCGGTGAGAATCATCAATCTTGGATGTTGTTGGATAAACTCCGCCAGCAACGCCCCGGCTTCCTTCGGGTTATGCATCACAGGCGGCGTTTCCAGCTCGGGCAAGCGCTGGCTGGAACTGAATGGGCGGGTTCGATGCTCAGTCATTTCCGTTACAACTCAGTGGCTCGGAATGTCAGGTTTCGGCGTCGGTGCACCGTTTCAGAATAGTACGCATCTTCTGCACACCGAGCTCATTCATCAACGCAATATTCCGGTCGGGAATACCATCTACGTCCGGATAGTGATCAATAGCCGCTTCCAGGCTTGCTTCCCGCAACAGGTGCAGCATGGGGTACGGTGATCGATTGGTGTAGTTTTCCGCAGCCTCTGCATCGGTGCCGGCGAACTGATAGTCCGGATGGAAACTGGCAACCTGAAAGACACCTTCCAGCTCCAGATAGCTCAGCAAGGCATCCGCGGCATCGAGAAATTCGTTGTAGGCGAAAAAATCCTGCAACACACCAGGATGGATCAACAACGTGGTTTCGACGTCCGGCTCGTCTTCCAGGCGCTGCAACTCTGACTGCAACGCCTGTAAAAGCTCATCCTCATTCTCCGCCTCGCTGACGACAAAACGCACGCGGTTCTTGACCAACTCGCGCTTGGCGAAGGGGCAGAGGTTGTAACCAACCACCACTTCTTCAACCCATTGCCGGCTGGCGCTTACAACCTGTGATTCATTCATAGGTAGCCCTGGCTCCGAAGATAATCGTCATAGGAGCCACTGAAGTCAGTCACCCCATCAGCTGTGAGCTCAATAATCCGCGTCGCCAGCGAAGAGACAAACTCACGATCATGGCTTACGAAAATCAGCGTTCCCGGATAGTTCTCCAACGCCAGGTTCAAAGCCTCGATAGACTCCATATCCAGGTGGTTGGTGGGCTCGTCCATCAGCATCACATTCGGTTTCTGAAGGATCAGTTTGCCGAACAGCATGCGGCCCTGCTCCCCCCCCGAGATTACCTTTACAGACTTGCCAATATCATCACCGGAAAACAGCATTCGCCCCAGCGTGCCGCGCACTAATTGTTCGCCGCCGGTGGTCCATTGCGCCATCCAGTCGGTGAGGGTCTCGTCGCGGGCAAAATCCGCGGTGTGGTCCTGGGCGAAATATCCAACCTCGGCACTGTCGGTCCACTTCACCTCGCCGGCATCCGGCTCATAAGCGCCAGCCAGGCATTGCAGGAGTGTGGTTTTACCAATCCCGTTCGGTCCAATAACAGCCACGCGTTCCCCCGCCTCAATCTGCAGATCCAGGTTTTTGAACAAGGGGCCTTCGTCGAAGCCCTTGGTCAGACCTTTCAGAGTCACGGCCTGACGATGCAGCTTCTTGCCCTGCTCGAAGCGGATAAAGGGACTCACGCGGCTTGAGGGCTTCACCTCTTCCAGCTGGATCTTGTCGATCTGACGGGCGCGAGAGGTGGCCTGTTTGGCCTTGGAGGCATTGGCCGAGAAGCGGCTGACAAACTGCTGCAGTTCGGCAATCTGGGCCTTCTTCTTGGCGTTATCTGACAGCATGCGCTCTCGGGCCTGGGTGGCGGCGGTCATGTATTCGTCGTAGTTGCCGGGGAACAGGCGCAGCTCACCATAATCCAGGTCCGCCATGTGGGTACATACACTGTTCAGAAAGTGACGGTCGTGAGAGATGATGATCATGGTGCTGTTGCGGGCCACCAGAATGTTTTCCAGCCAGCGGATGGTGTTGATGTCCAGGTGGTTGGTGGGCTCATCCAGCAACAGTACGTCGGGGTCAGAAAACAGAGCCTGTGCCAGCAGCACACGCAGTTTCCAGCCCGGCGCCAGAGCACTCATGGGGCCGTTGTGCTGCTCCAGAGGAATATCCAGGCCCAGCAGCAACTCACCGGCTCGGGATTCCGCGGTGTAGCCATCCATTTCGGCAAACTGTACTTCCAGGTCTGCCACGGCCATACCGTCTTCCTCACTCATCTCCGGCAGCGAATAAATGCGGTCCCGCTCCTTTTTCACATTCCAGAGTTCTTCGTGGCCCATAATCACAGTGTCCATCACTGAGCACTGTTCATAGGCAAACTGATCCTGACGGAGCTTACCCAGCCGGGTATTCGGTTCCAGCATAACCTGGCCCGCCGATGGCTCCAGATCACCACCCAGAATTTTCATCAGGGTGGATTTACCGCAACCATTCGCCCCGATCAGGCCGTAACGGTTGCCGTTGCCGAATTTGGTCGACACATTTTCAAACAGGGGCCGCGCCCCGAACTGCATGGTGAGATTGGCGGTGGAGATCAAGAAACAAACCTGTCGAAGTAGAGGCCGACGAGCGCCGGCGAAAAGAAAGCCGGCATTGTACAGGTTTGCACCAGAGACTGTGAGGCCGCAGAAACACGGACAAAAACCACTTGCCTCAGGGCGCCGCTGCGGGCAGCATTCCGGTCTGTGTTCCATTCACCCAACGACAGGAAATTGATCATGGCACAAGCAACCGCACGCCACATTCTGGTAGACAGTGAAGCCAAGTGTGAGGAACTGAAGAAAGCCATCGAAGGTGGCCAGGATTTCGCAGAAGTCGCCAAGCAGCACTCGTCCTGCCCTTCCGGCCGTAACGGCGGCGACCTGGGTTCTTTCGGGCCGGGCCAGATGGTTCCGGAGTTCGACAAAGCCGTTTTCAACAGCGAGCTCAATACTGTGATCGGCCCCATCAAGACCCAGTTTGGCTACCACCTGCTGGAAGTCACCAGCCGCAGCTGATCCGATGATTGGCCCGGCCGGTGTTCGGAATATCTCCGACGCCGGCCGGGGTGCGTCCTACTCCGATCCTGCCGGCGGTGCCATGAACCTCGATATCTGCCGTCCGATGCTTTCCACCGGCTCCATGATCGCCTGCTGAATACTGCTGGTCACAACCTGAGAAAACTGCTTACCGGCGGGGCTTTCGAGGAAGTCCAGATACAATGCCAGCTCCTGGGCGCTGATCTTGTCGTAGGTATAAAGATAGCTGTCGTAGACCTGCTGGCCGACCACACCCCGAAGCATTCCTCGCTGGTTTTCGATACGGCGCTCCAACTGCTCATAATGCATTGATTCGCTGCTGAGCGCCGACATGGCAGTGGCCAACCCCAACTGAACAGCAATGGTGGTATCCACCGCGCTTTCGGTTGCCCGGGCGGCCCGGTCGAATCGATCGAACATCTCGGCTTTGGGAGCGCCTTTGTACTTTCGATTCAATTCCGGCGCGCTGGCCTGAATCTGCGGCCAGGCTTCCGGCGCCGAGGCGGCAATCTCTGCGCTCGAAATTTTCCGGGCGACGGGTGTCTGGTACCACTCACTTACCGCCTGAAGCTGTTCGTCCGTCAGCTGTGCTTGCAGATCGGTAATGATCTGCTGCTCAATTTTGTCGGCGCTGAAACTGCTGCTCACGACATAGCCAACGGTATCCGCCACCATGGGCGGCACCTGACCGCGTTGTTTCAGCCCTTCCCGAATACCCTGGCTTAGCATCGCCGGGTATTGCTCAACAATGTCGTCAATCGGGGAGGCTTCGAGCACGCTGGCGGCATCCGGGGCCGCCTGAGCTGAGCCCGCGCCAAGCATGGCAACGACTAAAACAGGTTTAACTAGGGCCAATCGCTTCATTTACCTATCATCCTGGCTAATGCAATGACTCTCTTATGCCATGGGCCCAAGGCTGGCAGCAAGCAATCCAGGGGTTCAGGAGATGACAGTTTGGTAGGAATACGCAACAGGTCAGGCCGAAAGAAAAAGAGCCGCCATAAGGCTGAAAAAGCACGCTGGCTTCGCCTGGCCAAATGGTATGGGCCACCGGTGGCCGGCCTACTGATCGGGATCTGGGCCACGCTCCGCTTCAGCCTGCTGGCTCCGGATCCCCCGGCGAGACCGGAAAACCTTTGCGACATTTTCCGGGAGCATCCGGTCTGGTACGACTATGCCAGCGCGTCACAACAACGCTGGGGAACCCCCATTGCCACCCAGATGGCCTTTGTCTTTTACGAATCATCGTTCCGAAGCCATGCCAGACCACCGCGTACCCGGCTATGGGGTCTGATTCCGTGGGCAAGACCAACCACAGCCTTCGGTTACGCCCAGGCCCTTGATCCAGCCTGGCAGGAATACCTGGCAGCAAACGATGGTGACTGGCTGACGGTGCGCAGCGATATGAAGTATGCCCTGGATTTCGTCGGCTGGTATAACCGCCTGAGCCACCAGCAACTGGGTATCCCCTATACCGCCCCGAGGGAATTGTACCTGGCCTACCATGAAGGCAGAACCGGCTATGCCCGGCGCTCCTTCGACCGTAAGCCGCAGCTTCAGGCCCTGGCCAGCCGGGTCCGGGCCAGGGCTTACCGCTACCACAACCAGTTGCAGCAGTGCGAAGCGGAGTTCCAGTGCTGGCGCTGGTACCAGTTCTGGCCGTTCTGCTCGGCTGAAGACTGAACTACAGGGCTCCCGAAATCTCGATCACCGACTCCAGACTCTGCAAACGCTCTACCAGAAACTCCATGACCATTCTGACCCGGGCCATCTGCTGGGTATCCTGGTTTACATGGAGCCAGAGGTCGATGCTTTCGCCCTCCAGAGGATCGGACAGCCGCCGCAATTCCCTGGTGGCGTCGCCCAGGTAACAGGGCAGTACTGCCAGGCCTGCCCCGGCCCGGGCAAGGGCATGCATGGACTGCAGGCTATTGCAGCGAATCACCGACGTGACATTTTTCAGCTGTTTGCGGTACCAACGCCCCGTTGCCAGGTGGCTGAAGGATTCGTCTGGCAGTATCCAGGTACAGCCTTCCGGCTGATTCTCGATATCCATGTTCCGGTGCCGGCGGCAGTATTTTGCTGCGCCATAGACCGCGGATTCGATTGCGGCAATCCGTTCACCCTCCAGCGTTGCCTGGGGCTTGTTCTCCGGCCGAAGGGTAAGGTCGGCTTCCCGGTGGCTGAGATTAGCCACATCGTTATCGGTGAGAACTTCCAGCTCAATCTCGGGATAGGTGCGCACCATCTCGGCCAGAATCGGGCTGAGCAGTTCATTCATCATCACGTCTTCAGCGGCCACACGAACCTTGCCAACCGGTGCGGAATCATCCCCCACCAGTTTGCGCTCAAGGTTTTCCATATCGGTAGCCAGCCGTTCAGCCTCCCGAAAGGCCATTTCTCCCACGGGGGTGAGCTGCAATCCGCTCTGGTTACGCTCAAAAAATTGCACCCCCAGCGACTCTTCCATCTGATCAAGTCGCCGTAAAACAGTCGTTTGGTGAACACCCAGAATTTCACCGGCTTTTGCAAGCGTTCCGCCTATTGCAAGGGCCCTTATATATCGAAGATAATCCCAGTCCATAATCACTGCATATTTGCAACAAGGGTACGGATTTTAACGTATTCAAGCTGCAAAAAAGAATCCTTAGAATTGAACGTAAATTAAAGATAGATCGCTAACAATCCACCAGATGAAGGAGGAAGGCGCTATGACTCAGAACCATATCGCAACCGTTAAACCGCTGCCGTCCAGTATCCTCCACAACAGTACTGAGGTCAGGCGCCAGTATACCCGCGCTGCCGCAAGGCAGGCGATGCAGTTTATCAGCCGCAAGGTGCGAATTTTCAATCGCAAGGCGGTAGCCGTGGCGCAGGATATGCCCCAGGTTCAGGGCGGCCACTAAAACAGACTGCACGCCTTTCGGGGTTGCTGAATAAAAAACGCCGGCATGTTTCCATGCCGGCGTTTTTTTGTTCGCTTGTACCTGGTCAGAATTCCCAGATCACTTTGCGTTTCTGCTCAAACCACTCGTCCATCTTGCGGTTGTAGAAATCCTCGATGACATTGCGTTTGATCTTCATGGTGGGTGTGAGCATACCGTTTTCCATGGTCCAGGGTTCACGCACCACGACTACAAAAGCCACCTTTTCGTGGGACTCACATTCCGCGTTCACGGAGTCCAGTTCCTCCGCCAGCTCTTGTTCCAGCTCGCTGCGACTGCCTCCCCGCTCCAGTTCATCGCGGGCCTCCTCGGAAAGCAGTACCATCAGGCACGGCTGGGGCTGGTTGGCACCGGCCACACACACCACTTCCGCCTTGGGGTGATTGAACCGGTTCTCGATAGGCACCGGCACCACGTATTTCCCCTTTGAGGTTTTGAACAGGTCTTTAACCCGCCCGGTAATGCGCAGGCATCCATCACGGTCAATTTCACCCATGTCACCGGTTTTGAGAAAACCGTCATCCGTCAGGTCTTCCCGGGTTTTTTCCTCGTTCTTGTAATAACCGAGCATCTGGCCCGGGCTCCTCACCTGAACTTCGCCGCCCTCCCCGATCCGATGTTCAACACCCGGGTTGGCCATTCCAACGGTGCCCACCTTGGCCTGGCCCGGACGGTTGGCATGGGAATAGCCGAAGTTCTCCGACATACCGTAGACCTCCAGCAACTCCAGACCAAGGCTTCGGTACCAGCCGATGATCTCCACCGAGAGCGGAGCTGCACCGGTGAGTGCCGCCCGGCAATGATCCAGCCCCAGCTGTTTGAGCACCTTTTTCTTAACCAGCGTGTTCAGAATGGGGATATTGAACAGCAGTTTCTGCTTCTTGGGCGGCAACTTCGCATTCACCCCCAGGTAGAATTTCATCCACAGGCGAGGCACCGAGAAAAACAGGGTTGGCCGGGCCCGCTGCAGATCCTCCTGGAAGGTATCCAGCGAGTTGGCAAAGTACAGATGGAAACCGTAATACAGTGACTGGGTCTCCACCGCCGCCCGTTCGGCCACATGGGCCAGGGGGAGATAGGACAACATACGTTCGCTGGCCGATACGGGGAATAGCTGCTGCAGCCCGTCGGCAACCGAGATCATGGTCCGGAAGCTGTGCATCACGCCTTTCGGCCGCCCGGTACTGCCAGAGGTGTAAACAATGGTGGCCAGATCATCGGGATCGGGCAGTTTCGGTTTCGCCGGGGACTGTTCGGCGACAATGTCCTGCCATTTGGGCGTGTCGTCCCGAGGCGATAGCGGCAGCGAGATAATCGGTAATTGCTCGGGAATATGGCCCTTGATGTCATGCCAGCCATCGGCCGTGCCGTCGAGTTTGCCGAGAAACAGCATCTGAGCTTCACTGTGGTCCAGAATATAGGCTGCGGTCTCGCCATTCAGAGTTGGATAGAGCGGCACGCTGACGTGCCCTGCTGCCCAGATAGCCAGATCGGACAGAATCCAGTGGGCGCTGTTTTTGCCCAGAATCCCGATATTGCTTCGCTGAGGCAACCCCAGCGTGTTCAGGTGAGCGGCCATGCGCGACACCTGGTCGGCGGCTTCACGCCAGGTAATATCTTCAACGCGCCCGTCGGGGTAGGGCTGGGTCAAAAAAACGTTGTCGGGAGTATGCTCTGCCCAGTAATAAAGGCAATGCAGTGAAGTCTGCTTGTTCGGGTCTACGGCCATTGTGCGTCCTTGTTATTGTTTTCTTCCTCTCCATACTAGCCAACTTTCCGACTCCCTCAATAGCAATAACAATCCCGGTGATTGGCCGTTTAGCTCGAATCTGAGACCTGTCACTCAAAATACTTCGTGACATCCGTCAAGTCTGGTCTAGATTGAAAGTTGCAGCGTAAAGATTGTCATCACCTCAGGAGGTCGTTATGAAATCGTCAACGCGCTCTGTTCTGATCTTTCCGGCCTGGGCCCTGATTCTGGTCGGTTCCGGTGCCTTTCTCTACAGCGCCTGGGCAGGCATGCTCGGTTCCTGACCGTTAAACGCTAACGTTTGAAGCGGGTTTCCAGCACGACGGCTGAGTTGGTTCGTTCGACGCCTTCGAGATTGCCGATGTCGTCCAGCACCTTACTTAACTCCTCCAGAGTACGGGCCTGGACAATCGCTATAAGGTCATATTCCCCGCTCACGGCAAATAACTGTGCCACCTGGCTGATACGCTCCAGTTCCGTGTTGGTTCGTGCGGTCAGCTTCTGCCGGACCTTGATAGACACGTGGGCTTCCACCTGCCCTTCCAGATAATCCCCTCCCAGGATCACCGAATAGCCTCGAATGACACCGCTGGCCTCCAGCCTGGCAATGCGATTCTGAATCGTCGATCGGGACACGTGCAGTGCTTTGGCCAGTTCGGTCACACTCGTACGGGCATTGCGCCGGAGCAGGGCAAGCAGTTTCTGATCGCGACTTTCTGTCATTTTGACCCCTAAACTTATCATTTCAACAAAACAATAGATCATTTCGAACATTCTGACACTGCAAACCGGCGACTTACGCACTCATACTGATAAAAAACAATTTTGAGGTGCCGCCATGATTATTCGCCCGGTTCGTCATGACGACCTGAACGATCTGTACGAGATAGCCTGCGAGTCCGGCCCGGGATTTACTTCCCTGATGCCGGACAAAGACCGGCTATCCCGAAAAATTGAGGGCTCAATTCGCAGCTTCCGCTCACAGGCCGTCGACCACAGCGAACAACGCTACCTGTTTGTGCTTGAAGAGGAGACTTCCGGGCAGATCATGGGTACAACCGGCATTACCTCTGGAACCGGCCGGTCGCAACCGCTTTACCATTTTCGCCACAGCACCCTCACTCATCACTCCAGAGAGTTGGGGCTCCGGCGCTCCGTGGGCGCGCTCACCCGCTGCGTGCACTATCGGAACTGTACGGAGTTCTGTTCACTGTATCTGCGCCCGGCTTTTCGCCGCGCCAATGCCGGCAAATTACTCTCCAAAGTCCGCTTCGCCTTCATCGCCCAACATCTGGACCGCTTTCCGAACCTGGCCATTGCCCAGATGCGGGGTGTGGCCGATGAACACGGCCAGTCGCCCTTCTGGGACTGGCTGCGGGATCACTTTATTGATCTGGATTTCAGCCAGGTCACGCAACTGGCGGGTGCCGGTTCACTGGACTTCGTCGAGGACCTGATGCCCTCATTACCGCTCTACACTCATTTGATGAGCAACCCGGCCCGGGCTGTCATCGGTCAGGTGCATCCGGACACCAGGCCCGCGCTGGCCATGCTCAAGGCAGAGGGGTTCCGCCATCGGGGAATGGTGGATCTGTTCGACGCCGGCCCCACCGTTGAATGCCGGACAGATAACATCCGTAGTGTCCGGGGAGCTGCACTGATGTCGGCAGAGATCAGCACAACCGGAAACCAACACCTTCCAGACACAGGCCGCCCGGTGCTTGTGACCAATACCGGGCTCGAGGACTTTCGAGCGATGGTTGTGAATACAGACATTCACGCCCTGGCCAGCGGACGGATCGAGCTTTCAACCAAGCAGGCCGATGCGCTGGGCCTCAGTGTGGGCGCATCGGTACGAACCCTGCCCCTGGGCCAGCAAGCCATTCCGGCGGCCTCAATCCATGTCACAGATTCTGCGGAGGTTCACTATGCACTCTGACGTCGACACCCTGTTTCGCGCGCTCTGGGAAGACTACCGGGCCGTAACACCTTCGGCAGACCGCATTCATGGCCTGCTGGCCGAGCGCGAGAACACCGCCATCGTCAATGATCACATCGCCCTGAGAACCTTCAACCTGGCGCCGGTGGGTCTGGACGCCCTGGCTGCGCATTTCCTGGCTTTAGGTTACCAACCCGGTGGCGAATACCATTTTGAAGCCAAGAAGCTCTATGCCCGGCATTACGAGCACCCGGACCCGGAGGTGCCAAAAGTGTTTATCTCCGAACTGCTGGTCGAACAATGCTCAGACCAGCTGCAAGCGGTGGTGCAGGGTCTGGTAGACCAGATCGACCCGAAAAGAGTGCAGGCTGATGACTTTCTCTACTCAGGTCGACACTGGCATCTGGATTACTCAACCTATCGACAGTTGCTTGAGGAAAGTGAATACGCCGGCTGGCTGGCAGCCTGGGGCTATCGCGCCAACCACTTTACCGTGAGCATAAACCACCTGGACACGATTCACTCGGTACCAGACATCAACACGCTGCTGAAAGAACAGGGTTTTTCCGTGAATGCCAGTGGTGGAGAAGTGAAAGGTTCACCGCAGGACTGCCTGGAACAGTCGTCCACTATGGCCGACCGTGTTACCGCGCACTTTACCGACCAGGACGCAGTCATTCCGAGCTGCTTTTACGAATTTGCCAAGCGCTACCCAATGGCCAACGGCAAACTCTATAGCGGTTTTGTTGCCGCCTCCGCCGATCGGATTTTCGAGAGCACCCATAGTTAAACCAGGGAAGGCTTAAGGCCAGCCTTCCTCACCCAGCAGCGGGACAAACCGTACATCGCCGTAGCTCGCCTGCTCATACTCGGAATCCGACAGCCGGGTGATGCAGAGCAGTTGCTGAAGGCCGCCCTCTGTGCCCACCGGAATCACCAGCCGCCCGCCGACAGCCAGTTGCTGCTTGAGGGCCGCTGGCACCGGACCATGGCCCGTCGGATATCACTCAGATCCTGTCCGTCTTTGTTCATAAGGCGTCCCTCCTCATGCTTACCTGTCGTTACAAAGGCATAACTTTTTTACAACAGTGCGAACACCCGGGACTGACTACTTTTTAACCATAGGTTACTCCCGATACCGACACAGGAGAACCAGACAACAACAAAAAGATCAGGGCCCATAAACCGGCCCGAATGGAGCGCAGACCATGTCAACATCCGTGGATCATCTTCAGGAACGTACCCAGGACGCCAGCGACCTGCTAACGGACATCGTACCCTCGGCCATTACTCTCGCCACCATGCTACGCCACCGGAAAATGGCGGCCTGGTTGCGGGAAGAATTTGATGGCTACACCGACAAGGACAAGGCCCCGCCCTACCGACGCGACCTGCCCGGTCACATTGTTGCAAAATCACCCCAGTACGGCTGGATTCCAGCGCCGGTAGATGAGCGCCAGACCGCGGAATACGGTCACCTGGACCTTCCGGAGGGCATCAAGTCCCTGGAGCAGGTGTGCCTGAACTGCAAGAAAGGCAATGGTCACCGGGCGTTGCTGGACAAAGACGACATGGCCCATGTGCAAAAGCAAATCAACCTCAAGGCGGAACTGGCGATCAATCTCAGCCGTGAAGTGTACTGCCGCCTACTGCGCACCATCCGCTCAGCGATCTACCTCTGGACAGAGTCCCTGACCGAGGCCGGCATGACCGGGGAACACAATCATTACAGCCCGGAAGAGCGCAAGACCGTAGAGCACCTGGACACCCCTGAGGTTTTCTGGCGCCAGGCCATGGAGCAGGTGGATGAACTGCCTGTGCCCGATGTCAGGGAACTGGGTTTCCTTGAACGTATGTTTGGGCGCGCCGGCTAAGCCCCAGCCATTGCCGCCCGCAGCGTCGGGCGGCAGAAGCCAACCGCGATTTGCCCCTACCGGGATTGAACGATCAGGCTATACTGCCGTCAGATAGACTGCCCAGGCATTACGGACACCACAGGGACAGCCTTTGATCGTACACCGCAATGGAGGCGCAGAATGCAGGAAGCTCGTTACCCACTCACCCTGTACTGGCTTCTCCTGGCTCTGGTGTTTGCGGTTCCGGCCAGGGCCCAGGGCAATGATGGACTGATCAACCGCATTGAAGCCCTGCAGGCTGGTTACCCGGTATTGGTGCTGGAATCCCGGCTATATGCCAAGGAAGCACTGACGCGATTCTACGAAGCCAGAGGGTACACGCTGGCCTGGGAGGACCCGAGCAATCGCAGGGAATTACTCGAAGCCATCCGGGCAGTGGCCGGTGACGGTCTCAACCCCCGCGACTACCACTACGACACCCTTGCAGCACTCGCCCTGAAAGACCTGAATGACGGCGCCGAGGAATTACAGACCGACCTTGACCTTGTGCTCTCGGATGCCTTCCTGCTACTGGCGTCCCACCTGCACCACGGCAAGGTCAACCCCACAACCATCCATGCGGAATGGACCGCCAACCGCCAGCAAAGGGAGATGCAGTCGGTCTTGGCCGAAGCCCTGGCCAGCGGCACCGTCTACACCACTCTGCAGGATCTCAAACCCCGCTCTGCGGCCTACCATCAACTGGTACAACGACGCAAAGCGCTGAATGAACTGATCAGCGCAGAGTGGCCAGCTATCGCTTCAGGGCCAAGCATCCGACCAGGCGATACCGATAGCCGGATACCTGACATTCGTCGCCGCCTGGAACTGTTGGGGGACCTCTCCGGCGACCCACCTGAAGCCTCGAACCACGAACAATACGACGACGCCCTCGCCACTGCGATCCCGTTATTCCAGGCCCGACAGGGCCTGGAACCAGACGGAATCGTCGGCCCAGACACCCTGACAGCGCTGAACCTGTTGCCCCTGGAACGGATATACCGCCTCGACGCCAACCTGGAACGCTGGCGGTGGTTACCGGAATCCCTGGGAGAAACCTATGTCGTCGTCAACATCGCCGGTTTTGAGCTGGTGCTCGTAGAGAACGGCGAGCAGGTCCACCGCCAACGGGTAATTGTTGGCAGGCCATACCGGCAGACGCCAGTATTCAGCGATCGCATTCGCTACCTGGTGTTCAATCCGACCTGGACGGTACCCCGGAAGCTGATGATCGAAGACCAGCTACCGATCATACGGTCAGATCCGGAGTATCTGGAGCGCCTGGGCTTCAAGGTTTTCAGGGGCTGGGGCGCAAACCAGAGCGAAGTCGATCCAGCAGAAATCGACTGGACGGAACTCTCGAAGAACAACTTTCCCTACCAACTGATTCAGCAACCCGGCCCCCAGAATGCGCTGGGCCAGGTCAAATTCATGTTCCCGAACCGGTACGATATCTACCTCCACGATACACCGGCGCAATCGCTGTTCACTCGTCTGGAGCGAACCCTGAGCTCCGGCTGCATCCGTCTGGAACGCCCCTTTGAGCTGGCCGAACGATTGCTGGCCAGCACCAACGGATGGAACAAGAGGCGAATTGAGCAGACCCTGGCAACCGCCGAACCGGCAACCGTAGTGCTATCGGAACCGGTGCCTGTGTACCTGCAATACTGGACCACCTGGATTGATCCGGCCGGCGTTCTCCAGTTCCGGAACGATGTGTATGATCGTGACCGACGTTTGCTGCAGGCACTGCGTGCAGATTCTGAGGGTGAAGCGTCACTGACACCAAGGAGCCTCTGATGAGACTGAAGCTTACAATGCTGGCGATCTTGGCCATCGCACTGTCCGCTTGCCAGAACCTTCCAGATGCAAAGGAAGGAGCCAACCGTAATGTTGTTTTTCTCAAGGCCACACACTGCCTGGAGGAACCCGTCGGCGACCAGGATCGTATTCATTTTGGCCCCTGCCTGAAGATTACCGACATCAATGGAGAAGCGCCGACCGTGCGCAGCGACGGCTTTATCGAGCTGCCCGTTGCCCGGCCAATGACCATCGGCACCAGCTGTGTCTACCGCCATGCCGATGGCACGCCCATTCCTGCAACCGTGGGCACCGCTGAGTTTCAGGTGGATAGCACTACGTTCCCGGATGGCGGCAAGCGTTGGTACCTGCACGCCCATGAGCAAGCAAGAGGGGTGGTTGGCTGCCAGCCAACACTCTCCACGTCGGTGTTTCCGACCCGAAAAACGGACTGACAAGAACTCTATTGCGGCGATGGCCAAATGACGGGGCCGTTACCATCCCTCCACAAAGCCCGCTGAAAATTGCGTACCGGGAAGCCCTGTGCCACGGTTAAAGCGTAACCCTTGAATGGAGGACAGGAAATGCTCTATTGGGCTATTGTTTGTCTCGTTATTGCAGTGATCGCAGGAATTCTGGGTTTTGGCGGTATTGCGGGCACAGCAGCCAGCTTCGCGAAGATACTGTTTTTCGTCTTTCTGGTGCTTCTGGTAGTGTCGCTGGTCGTTAACGCCCTGCGCGGTAAGGGGCCAAAAGTATAGCATCAGCGATTTAACGGTCGTGGCCCTCCGGTAACCACGAGGGCCACCCCGGCTACCGCTACCACGCCCCCGGCAATGGCCAACGGACCCAACCGCTCATTGAACAGAATAAAGGCTTCCAGTGCCGTTACCGGTGGCACCAGATAAAACAGACTGGCCACCTGCGAAGCCGCACCACGACGAATAAGCCACATCAGAATCAGAATGGCACTCACCGACAGCCCGAACACCAGCCATCCCAGGGCCAGACTGAATTGCAGTGTCCATTCGATATGCCGGGTCTCCAGGGTGAAGGCACCAATGGCGAAGAACGCCGCAGCCGCCGTATACTGAATCATGGTGCCCGATATCAGATCCACTCCGGTTCCGAAGCGCTTCTGATAGACCGTACCCAAGGAAATGCCGATTAACGACAAGCCTGCCCAGAGTATGGTGACCGGTGAAAAACTACCGCCATTGGCACCGCTGCCCAGCTTTTCCGCCAACACCAACGCCACCCCGGCCAGCCCCATGACCAGCCCCAGCCACTGCCTGCCAGCAACCGACTCCCGCAGAATCAGAACGGCTGCCAACGCTGTTACCAGCGGTTGAAGACCAACAATCAGTGAGACCAGGCCTGAAGGCATGCCCTGATCGATGGCATAGAACACCCCGCCCAGATAGGTTCCCTGCACCAACAACCCGGTAATCGCCAGATGTCCGGCCCCACGCCAGCCCGGCCAACGGGATTTCATGGCCACGGCGAGAATAGCCAACGGCACCAGCGTCAGCAGCATACGGATCAGCAGCAGGGTAAAGGGTTCCGCATAAGGCAGACCATACTTGGCGCCAATGAACCCGGTGCTCCACAACCAGACAAACAGGGCGGGCACAAAAAAGGAGTAATAGATCGGTGGCATAAGTCCCGGCAGAGGCTGGAAAAAGAGCCTCGACTATACCCGGCCAATCAGGCCGGGAACAGGTACAGCCTTGCCATTACAGAGACACAGTCACCCTATGGGGCGGTGAGCATTGTCTGAAGCTTCTGGGTAAACTCCACCGCTTCGCAACCAAGCGGGGTCAGGTAACCACCATCCTTCTGGCTTATCAGCCCTTTGGCAAACAAGGATTCCGCCGCGCGCAGCGTTTCCGGCGCCGCACTGTGAGCGTGCACCTTGATGCCCTCCTGGGTAGAGGCGGACGGAAACTGCAGTAACAGGTTCAGCTCAGCAAGGTGGTTCGGAGAGAACGGCATAAAAGCTCCTTATCGTCAGCGTTCTCTGCAGTTTAGCCCAAACAGTCGTGGACCGAAGCAGAATCACAAAGAAATTGATCCAGATGCATAGTTTGCCTGACTATCCTAAAGTTATTGTCTTCAAAGGCCCGATCCCTGCCTGTCACCGGCACAGAAAAACGGCAACACGGACACGTTGATCATGGATAACACACCAGCTCAGACCACCGACAATGCACCTCGTTCGCTGCGCCATCTGAGCGTCTACCTGGCCACACTGGTCAAAGGCAGGCTTTGGCTTAAAGTGCTCATTGGCATGGGGCTTGGTCTGGTGGTGGGCACCCTGCTTGGTCCTTCGGTCGGCCTGGTCGAACCGGACACGGGCACCTTGATCGGTAACTGGCTGGCGTTTCCGGGGCAACTCTTCCTCGCCACTATACAGATGATCGTCATACCACTGGTGATTGCCTCGGTGGTGCGAGGACTGGCCGCCAGCGACAACCTGGAACAACTCCGGAAAATGGGTACCCGGGTTACCCTGTTTTTTGTCATTACAACCGCCATTGCGGCCACCATCGGCCTCTGGGTGGGCGGCCTGGTTAACCCGGGAGATCTGATGACCGGCCTGACCACACCGCCAGCCGATGCCGCGCCGGTGGCCGCCGACATCCCCGGCCTGGACGCCATCCCCCAGACACTGATTGGACTTCTGCCCGGCAACCCCCTGGACGCCATGGTGGAAGGGCAGATGCTGCAGGTGGTGATTTTCTCCATCATCATCGGCGTTGCGCTGGTCAGTATGTCGGGCGACAAAGCCAAGCCGATGCTCGACCTGCTCGATTCACTGCAGCAAATCTGCATGACCGTGGTTCGCTGGGCCATGCGCCTCGCCCCCTATGCCGTGTTTGGCCTGATGGCACAACTGACGACTACCCTGGGTTTTCGTGCCATGATTGGCATGGCCTCGTATGTGGCAACGGTGCTGTTCGGCCTCACCGTCCTGATGGGGTTTTATCTGGTCATTCTCAAACTGCTGGCAGGTGTACGGCCACTGCAGTTCCTGAGGGATACCCGTGATGTCTTGCTGCTGGCATTTTCGACCTCCAGCTCCGCCGCTGTCATGCCCCTGTCTATCCGCACCGCAGAGGACAAACTGGGGGTGCGCCCGTCGGTTTCCCAGTTTGTAATCCCCCTGGGCGCCACCATCAACATGAATGGCACTGCGCTTTATCAGGCCGTCGCGACCGTTTTCCTGGCCCAGGTCTACGGCATCGACCTCAGTGTTGGCAGTATGGCCCTGGTGGTCGCCATGGCAGTAGGTGCCTCCATAGGGTCGCCGGCTACCCCGGGGGTCGGCATTGTCATTCTGGCAATGGTACTGCAATCGGTGGGTGTACCAGCCGCAGGCATTGCCTTGATCATGGGCGTGGACCGAATCCTGGATATGTGCCGAACCGCCATCAATGTGACCGGCGACCTGGTTGCCTGCCGGCTGCTGGAGAACTGGTCGGGCAAGCGACTTCCGCCGCCAGCCGGACCGATTGCCGGCGATGCCTGAAGACAACGGCCAATTTGTGACCCCATGAACAATCGGTATCATGAAGGCACGAAACTCCTACACTTGAACGGCCATCTACCGCGATAATAGACGTAGTGTGTCATTCAGAAACAAAGCTTCGGGTTCTTGATGAATTTCAGCGGTACATCCCTGACAACCAGAGTCACCATTGCCCTTGTCACCGGACTCCTTCTCGCGACAGCTACGGCCCATGCCGACAGCATCAAACGCATCGTGCATCCGGACGGACGGGTGGAATTCACCAATGTGAAAAGCAAAAGCCAGCCACGAGCCTCCACCAAGAGTGAAACCGTGTATCGTTACACCGACGAACACGGTGTCGTGGCCTACAGCAGCCAGCGCCCGGGCAACGCCGACTTCGATGTTATCCGCTTCCACTGCTACGCCTGTGACCCGGAATCCAGCGTCGACTGGCACAAAACGCCATTGTTCCTGAGCCCCTATCGCAGTGAAATCCAGACCGCGGCAGCTGAATTCAATGTTGACCCGGCCCTGGTGCGAGCCGTTATACATGCCGAGTCTGCCTTCAACCCCAAGGCCATTTCACCGGTCGGTGCCCAGGGACTGATGCAGCTGATGCCGGGGACGGCACAGGAACTGGGCGTAAAAGACCCACTGGAGGCCAGCGAAAACATCCGCGGCGGTGTCGACTATCTGGCCAAAATGCTCAAACGCTTTAATGGCGACACTCGCCTGGCGACCGCCGCCTATAACGCCGGCCCCGGCGCCGTTGGCCGCTACAGGGGCATTCCGCCTTACGCGGAAACCAAAGCCTACGTGGAACGTGTAGGTATCCTGCACCAGCGCTACGCCGCCAACTGATGGGCACCATCATCAAACGGCCCGATATCAAGGGCGATATCGTGCATGTCGCCAACGACCGCTACGGCAATATTCTGGTGATTGATGATCGCAAACACCGGATTCTCAGTTTTGATTCCGTGTTTGAGCAAAGCAAAATTCTGCGTCGGGCACCCCATGTTCCCGTCCACGAATACAGCCGTGCCATGCTGCTGCCCATTGCCTTCGCCAGGCCCGACCACATCACTGTGCTTGGTTTGGGTGCAGGCGTCGTCGCCCACGGCATACACCGCCTGTTACCCGACAGTCAGGTTCATGTGGTGGAGTTGCGTCAAAAGGTGTTCGAGACCGCACGGGACTGGTTCTCGTTCCCGCAACATGAGCGCCTTCATGTCACCGTCGCCGATGCCTGGCATACACTGGAAACGCTTCCGGGGGCCAGCACCGCCATGATTGTCACGGATCTGTACAGCGCAGACCGGATGTCGCCCCTTCAAGCGCAACGCCGGTTCATCAAGGCCTGTGCCCGGGCACTCAAACCTGACGGCTGGCTCGTTCTGAACTATCACCGCATGCCGGAGCCGGACGGTAACCTGCTGCGCGAGCTGAAACGCCAGTTCCCGTGTCTGCTCACCTTCAAAAGCAAAACCAACAACTGGGTTATCTATGGCTGCAAGCGGGTGTTTGATCCCTGGCAGATACCCGACTCAGTCCTCAAGGCATTGGAAGAACAACTGCCGGTTGGATGGCCCGCGCTGATGAAAAAAATCCGGGTCTTATAAAATCCGCCCTGCCGACCACGAAAAATCTTACTCCGTTTTACATTTTTTTATGTAATTGCCGGTAATTGTTCATAGTTTTCAGGCTAAACTCTGCGCCTCTCTACACCCTCTCTTACTCATGTAAAGGAACAAAGCATGGCATTTGAGTACGGAGCTCAAAAACTCAACATCCGGAATCCATTCCGGTTCGAAGGGCTGGTCCGGTCCATTCGTGGTGCAATTCTGCTGGCGATTGGCGTCTATCTCCTGTTTCAGATTCAACCCCTGCTTGGTACCGACAAACCCAGGGCCTGGGTTAACCTGTTGATCGGCGGCCTGTTTGTAACGGGCGGGTTGAAGGCGCTGGGCGGAGGCCTGTTCCAGGTCATGCGTTTCTTCGTGGGCCGCGCCGCGCCGGCCTCACTGGCCAAAAACGTTGCCCGTGAAGCCGTGAACGAACGCGAGCCGACCCTGTATAACTCTAAAATGCTCCACAACATGCTCATGAGCAAGAGCAACCCGACCTTTATCGAGCCCACCGGCTGGTTCGCCCGGGCGGTTCACTCGGTCTTTCCCAACCTGATTGTCACGCCCTGGCCAATTCGCAACGTCGCTCAGAATCTGGCCATGAAACTGACCAAGAGTTTCGTGGCCATCGCCGCCTTTCTGGTGGCCAGCCTGGTGGTCACCATGGTGTTCTCAGGCACCGAAGGTGCGGATGTTGGCAGCACGGTTATCTCACTGATCCTGCAAGCGTCATTGCTGGTGTACCTGGGGCTGTTGTGGGTCAAACTCGGCAACCCGCTGTCCCGCAGTAACATGACCAGCCTGAGCCAGACCACCAGCAAGGGACTGGCGCTGGTGATCATTGGTGCCATCGCAGTGCCCATCCTGACTGCCCAGGGCTGGCTTGGCTTCTGGGACAGTCTGCACGTCAGTGCCCGCCAGGATTTGGCCGGCCTGATGCCCCTGCTTGAACCGGTTTTCCGTACCGGGTCCCTGCTGACCCTGACTATCGTCTGTGCTCTGACGACAGCGGCCATTGCGGTGGTTTTGATCAAAGCACGCATTGGCATGGTGCCCATCGCAACCAGCAGCTCTGAACTCAACAATAGCTGGCGATTCGATCTGCACCCACGCCAGATCTTCACGACGCTGCGCGACCTGGTGTTGATGCAAAAACGTCAGCAGGAGCTGCCGAACCGGGTATATCTGGACAGCAACGACACCGGTGATGCCAACCGGGAGAATGAGCAGTTCAACGGCGACCTTCTGGTCGAAATACAGCCTGTTGTCGAAGACCGCGAAGAGCCAAAATCCCTGCGCTGGGCCCGGGCAAGCGGAACCATCGCTGGCCAGATACTCCTGTTGGCGGGTGCCCTGCTGCTCTGGCTGGGTGCCGATCGCGTGATGGACCATGTTTACGCTCTGGATCAGCTTCGCGCTACCCGGCTCGATGTCGACCAGGCATTGAACCTGCTGTTCGTCCCCGCGGGCGCCACGGCCGCCATCCTGCTTGCCAGCTTGCTATTGCTCGGCTTCGGCCGGACACTGTCCAGAATCTGCCATCTGTTCTGGGCCGAGATCTTCTTTAAGTCCAACCTGTTCGATATGCACTGTGAAGGCACGGTGATGCGGGCAACTCATTACCGCGGCGCCGACCGTCACAGTGCGTCCAGTGAACAGGATGTATTCAGTTTCGACGCCACCTACTTCGCTCTGGCAACTGAAGCGGTCAGCTCAACGTTTGCAGTCTCTGGCCAGCAAAACCTGGAGCAGCCGAGGTATCTGCTGTCCCTGTCGCCATGCGATGGATTCATCAACAGCGTGGTTGGCGACCTGGAAGACCAGTTCCGTCGCCGCAACGACGAAATAAAGAACGAAAAGCAGGCCGACCGCGAACAGCGGCTCGACTATATCCGCCAGGAGCAGGAAGCGCGCAGAACCGGGGATATGGCTGCCCAGGGCCTGGTTGCACCAGAGCAGCGGGCATCACTGGAATCAGACGTGGTGTCCGATCAGGACCGTGAGAAGATTGCCCGCTGGGAGGGCGACACAGCCGATAACTGATGGCAAATCGGACAGCACACCAGGAGCTCTTCGGAGCTCCTTTTTTGTCGGGCACAACATGAAACTCTTACGGATACTCACCAATCAGAACGGTATTAGCCGCCGACAGGCCAAGGCCCTGCTCGCCGCCGGCCGTGTTCAGGTCGATGGCGAGCACTGCCATGATCCGGACCTGGACATCCAGCGGTTTCGTGAAGTGTGCGTTGACCAGCGAATCATCCAGAGCGCGGCCCCTGCGTATTACCTGATGCTGAACAAACCATCGGGCTATCTGAGCGCCACCCGCGATGACCAGCACCCCACCGTTATGGAACTGATTGACCCATCGCTTCGGCCGCATGTGCACATTGCAGGGCGACTGGACAGGGCAAGCACCGGACTATTGATCCTCAGCAGTGACGGAGTCTGGAGCCGACGGCTGACCGAACCGGCGGTCAAAATCCCCAAGGTGTACCGGGTAACCACGGCTTACGCCATCTCACCGGAGACAGAGAATCGGTTCAGGGAAGGCATCTGGTTCGAGTACGAACAACTCAGAACCTCGCCCGCGTCGCTGGAGCCATTGGGGGAGCGGGAAGTACGGCTGACGATCTACGAGGGCCGCTATCATCAGGTGAAACGCATGTTTCACGCCGTGGGCAACCGGGTGATCTCATTGCACAGGGAAAGCATGGGCGGGCTGACTGTGGATGGGCTAGAGCCAGGCAGCTACCGCCATCTCAGCGCACAAGAGGTCAGCTCAATCGGCTGACCTCTTGCCATATCATCAGGCGCGGCTGAGGAATTTGCGCTCTTCCACGTTCACGCGAATTCGGTCACCCGTGGAAATGTGCTCAGGAACCTGTACCACCAGGCCTGTGGTCAGGCGGGCGGGTTTGGTTCTGGCGGTTGCCGAGCCACCCTTGATGGACGGGTCGGTTTCCTCAATGGTCAGTTCCACCGTCGGCGGCAGGTCAATGGCCACCGGATTTTCGCTGACCAGAATCACCATTACCCCTTGGGTGTCCTCAGTGATGAACAGCAACTCATCCTCAATGGCACTGCGGTTGAGCATGTACTGAGTAAAATCTTCTGTATCCATGAACACATACTCATCACCATCAGCGTAGGAGAAGGTCGCTTCCCGGCGCACCAGATCCGCCAGATTGAGCATGTCCGAGTCCTTGAAGGTCTCATCCAGTTTCTGGTTGGTGACCACATCGTACATGCGCATCCGGTAAAGGCTGCCTCCGGCACGGCCCTGGGGCACGGAGCGCTCGATATCCTTCACGAAATAGACGCGGCCTTCGTATTCAACCGCCTGATTCTTTTTGATTTCACTTGCTTTAGGCATGACATCCGGTTCCAGAATAGTTAGTCATCACGGGCGCTGGTATACCACGACTGGCGGTAATATGCGATAGCCCTCAGCCACTCGCCTTTGACAATTCATCCCGGGTGCGCAAACGCCCTTCACGGCGTATCTGTGCCTTGGCATAACGGCGCTTCTGGTCCTCGGTTTCCGGGATTACCTGGGGCACATCCACCGGCTTGCCCTGTTCATCGAGTGCCACAAAGGTAAAGAAGGCAGACAGAATATGGCGAGTCTCGCCGGTATAGCTGTTCTCGGCCTCCACCTTCGCACCGATCTCCATCGAGGAGCCCCAACTACGGTTCAGTGACAGATTGAACAACAAGGTGTCATTGCCTTTGGCGGGAGCGCGAAAATGAATGGAATCCACCGCCGCCGTCACACAGACATGGGCCGAGTGCCGCTCCGCGACCACCAGTGCCAAGCGGTCACACTTCGCCATGATCATGCCCCCGAACACCGTATTGTGGGAGTTCATATCGTTCGGAAACACTTTATACACATGCTTTTCAATAGCTGAAGCAGAAACAGCTTTTGCAGGTTTATCGGTCATGAAACGGTCATTCCTGTGTGTGTTTACCCACACTTTCTGTGGATAACTTTGTTAGCAAGGCAAGGACATGCGATCACAGGCAGCATAAACACTGCGTTTGCGATCCCTGCGGTTAATTTGATCAGATATACTGCACGTTTTAATGACAACAACAAAGCGGGCATTACCCCCGAAAGGATTCACATACCGGAAAGGAGTTTCCAATGATCGTCTGCGGCCCTATCGTACGCCACTCCAATCGCACCATGCTCAACCTATGGCTGGTATTAGACCAGCGTCCCGAGAGCATTCAACTGAATACCTATCTGGATGATGCCAGAGCATCACCAGTTACCAGAGACTGCGACGCCGAGTTCATACCAGCAGGCGATAACTGCTATATCTGCATGCTGTCGACGGACCTTCCCCTCGACAACGCCGAGCCTTATCACCAAACCAATGAGCTCTTCTACGAAATAGTACTGGATGGCGAGCCCTTTGGAGACAGCCAGCTGCTGGCGACACTTTGCCCTGGCACGGACAAGCTGCCCAGTGTTTACCTGCCCCGGGAGCATCGGCATTTCATTCAGGCCTCCTGCCGGCGTCCTCACTCCCCGGGGCAAGACAAAAAGCCGGACCAACTCGCCCGGGGCGCCCGTTTGCTGGCGGAGAATCTGCGCGAGGAGAGCCGGCCAAGCCAGCTGTTTCTGACCGGCGACCAGATCTACGCCGACGATGTGTCACCCTTGCTGCTGGATTATCTGGGCAAGCTGCAGAAACACCTTGGACTGGCCGACGATCTGAAAAACCTGCCGGCGGGCAAAGACCTGCACCGGCTGTCGAAACTGGATGACCGGCACTGGGTAACCCGAAGCCCCTACGGATTCAGCTCCAGCGCCAAAAGCTCTCACCTGCTGACCCGTGCCGAATATCTGAGCATGTACCTGTTTGCCTTCTCAGGCGCCGGACACCAGTTTGGCCTCGACTTCGCGGGCCACGACGAACTCAAGCCACGGCTTGCCAAACAGCCCGCCAATACCCGGGATGGCCGGAACCCGCCGGTGCAATATGTCTACACGGAGCGACAACACGCAGAAGACCACCGTAATCTGTCTGGCTTTGCACATCTGGCCCGTTCGGAGGTCCGCCAACTGCTCGCCAACACGGTGACCTACATGATCTTTGATGACCATGAAGTAACCGACGACTGGAACATCTCGAAACAGAACGCCCGGCAACTGAGCACCACGCCCATTGGCCGGTATGTGCTGATCAACGCTCTGCAGACTTACTTCCTCTGCCAGCACTGGGGCAATCAGCCCTCTCTGGTGAAGTCCGAAGTGGCAAAACTCAAAACACTTCTCGAACAGAATACGCCAGCCGACCACAAAGAATGGGACTGGTTGCTTGAGCGGTACTGGGGCTACGAACTGGAACAGACACCGCCGGTGGCGGTGCTGGATACCCGCACGCACCGGGAATTCAGCAAGCGAGGCAAACACTCGCTTGGCCTGATGTCTGATCAGCAGATCCAGCAACTGGGCCAGCGACTCTCCGGGTTTCATCAATGTCGCACGCTGATTGTGGTCTCACCGACCCCCACCTACGGATTCAGTCATATCGAATACCTGCAGCTGAATTTTCCCATGTTCAAACGCACTCTGGATCGGGAACCCTGGAGTGCTGACACGGCATCGCTCGAGGCTCTGAAATCATCCTGCTGTCAGTTACCCGGTGTTGAGCATGTGGTGGTTTTCTCTGGCGACGTACACTACGCCTTTGCCCGAAGACGTCAAACCAGCCAGGGGCCCGTGCTCTGGCAGATCTGCAGCAGCGCCTGCAACAACGTACCCATGGGTGAGAATATCGGCTTGAGGGCCATCAACAGGATCGGCGAGTTACTGGGCAAAAACCAGGAACGTTACCTGCTGCCGGAAGACAGAGACTTCTTCCTGACCAGTGACCGCAATATCGGCACCTTGATGCTTGACGATCAGGGCTGCCCGGTCCAGGCGGGATTGCTGTGTGCGGGAGAAAACGGCAGTTACCAGAAGCGTTACGATCTGGTGAACTACCGGGAAACCAACTGAAGCGACAGGAGCCACCAGACAGGTGGCCCCGTCAGGGATCAGCCCAGTACGTCGAAGTGGGCTGCATCCTGCTCAATGCACCAGTCCAGCTTCTCCAGATAAGCGGCCTTGGTTTTGAGCTTGGTTTGCTTGTGGGCGCGCATGTTCAGTTGCTTCATTTGCGTTGCCACCGCTTTGGCGCGCTCCGCCAACTGTTCCGGCGCCACAATTTCATCCAGGAAGCCGGCCGCGATAGCCGTTTCCGGGTTAAAGATCTCAGCGTTTACCACCGAGCGGTAGAAGTAAGGGGCCGGCATACGATGGCGCGCAATCTCAATGCCCGCATGGTGCATGGTCATACCAATGGCCACTTCATTCAGGCCCAGCTTGAAGCCACCCTCTACCCCGATTCGATAATCCACTGAAAGCAGAACGAACGCGCCCTTGGCGATGGCGTGGCCACTGCACGCGGCAATAACCGGCAGCGGAAATGCAGCCAGACGACGGGTAAACGTAGAGCCCACCTTAACCAGCGCCATGGCCTCTTTCGGGCCTTTCTGCATTTCCTTGAGATCATAGCCGCCGGAAAACATCCCCGGCTGCCCCGTGAGAATGACAATGGCCTTATCCTGCTCTGCCTGATCCAGCGCGGCATTCAGCGCGTCAAATACCTCATGGCTCAGAGCATTAGCCTTGCCATTGTTCACGGTAATGGTGGCAATGCCGTCGTTCAGTTCGTAAGTTACGAGTTCTGTCACCTGGATTTCCTCATCTACTGCCAGAATTAAGTGAGTGTTTGTTAACTGTATAGCGAACACCGGTCATGGGCAACGCCAAAATCCCGATCAACGGTCTCAGGATTCTGACGCCTTCCCGGAGCCGGAGGTTCGCCGGTACATCCACGCCAGGCCAAGCAGCGCCAGCCCCAGCCCCATAAAGGCAGCAACCCGCCACAGTCCCTGCAGCCCGGCCATATCCACCAGAAAGATCTTGCCGATGACCAGACCAAGCAGAATCATTCCTGCCTTGTGCAGCAGTTCGCTCTGGTTACGTGTGGACCAAAGGATCGCGGCAATCGAGTAGAGCATACCAATCACCGAGTAGGTATAGAGCTCGCCCTCCCCCATTCCACTGGACAGAGTCATCGCACTGCCCTGCCACAGATGCCGGATTTCGAGCAAAGTGAACACCCCGAAAGCCACTGCAGCCGTACAAAGAGACCAGCGAACGGGCACAAGATCGGAGTATCGAGCGCTGGCCAGAGCCAGAAGGACCGGCGCGCCATACGCCAGCAACAGCAGATTGAATACCGGAGTACTGCCAATAGTGCCGTCGGTCCACCAGGGGTTGTGCACCACGGCAACAACGAGATAACTCAGAACAGCGATCACCGTCAGTGCCCTCGCCAGCAACCGGTAAAGCCACCCCAGCGTTCCCGCGACCCTGGACCGGAAAACGTAGACGATGCTCAAAGCGCCCCAGAGCACGGTATTGATTGACGCCTCGGTGACGCCATATTCCCGCGCAAAAATATCACCATTGTATAGCCAGTAACGAAGCTCCACGCCCAGGAACAGAACCAGCAGATGCAAGGTGACAGCTTCCAGCCAGGGCCGAATCACCTCCTTTCTGGCCAGCCAGGTAGCAGCGCCAGCAAACAGCGTGGCCCCTCCGTATGTCCAAAGGGACCAATGCCCACCCGCATCGTAGCTCTGCAACCATGGATTGAAGGTCAGTCTCGCCACCACAATGGCCAGTAAAACCTTGAGAATCAGGAACAGCTCGGGCGCCTGGTATCGGCGTCCAAGCCAGACCAGGCTGACGAACTGAGTGGCCAGTGCCAATGTCATTGACGCTTCCTGCAACCACATGGCAACCGCCATGGAATAGCACGCGTGGGCAGCCAGTATCGCCCAGACCAGGCCAACGCGATAACCTGGCGAGTGCTCCAAGCGCCAGGCAACGACACCATAGACCGCCGCCGCCAGGAGCGCGACCAACGCCCAGTTGCCTGCAGCCTGCCCGCCCTGAACAAGCAACCAACCCAGTAACAGCCAGATAACGGGCGCCAGCATCGCCAGCGACGCCCACCGCCTCAGCTCCAGCTGCGTACGCCACTGCCAGAGGACGCTCAATACCACCAGCACAGAGGCAAGAATCAGATAGGTGATGAAGGGCTGATGGAAACTCTGTGCCAACGGCCTGAACAGAACGTCCTGACTCAGATCGGCAGAATACACAAGCCAGCCGGCAAACGTGGCCAACACCGCGGCCCAGGGCAAAAACCACAGTCGCTGCCGGCTTTGGGGCAACAATACGGCGACCGGTAGCATCCATAGCCACGCCAGAAAAGCGGGATCATCCGTCGATTGCCAGGTAATAGACGCTCCCCAGGCCAACAATGTTGCCAGCAAGGCGTCTCTTCGACGCTGCAGGGGAAGCAGGCCATCTCCGGGTAAGACCGAAAACAACAGGAAAAGCACGGGAAGATAACAGGACACCGCCAGGCCGTGGCGTCCACTAACGGCAACCAGAAGCCACCAGAGTCCGGCGCCGGCCAGGGTGCCAAACCAAAGCCAGGGACGGTAGACATACTGCATCAACAGCAGGGAACTGACGGTGATCACAACGCTGTAACTCAGCACAAAGACGGCACTTCCGCCCTCACCCCCGACCAGCAGCGGCACCAGATAAGCACCCGATAGCCCCATAATGGCCAGCAATGGGCCATGCACAAGCGCCAGAAACATGGTCGCGACGGAAACCAGTGCCAGCGCGAAAAGCGCCGGTACGGGCCCGATCAATCCATAATGATGAACGCCCGCCAACAAGGCTGCATAGAGTGTGACACTGCCACCGCCGGCCAGTGCTGCAAAGACCTGATCCGACCCCATGTGACGCCGACGAAAATATTCCGCGCCTGCATGCAGCCCCAACCCGGTCAACAACGCCATCAGCAACTGATGCACTGGTCCGATAAGTCCGGCGGAAATCGAATGGCTCACCATAAAGATCCCGGCAAGACTGACACTCAGCGCGCCAATCCAGACCATCCAGTTGGCTTTGAATGCCGCCACGCCACGGGATACCAGAGCATCCGACCGATTCATGGGAACGGCAATTGCTGTGTCTTCCGCGGCCGGCTCCCGAGATGTCTCTGCGTCTGTCGTTTCTGCCACCGAACTTGCTGGCTCCCGCACGTACCCGACATCCGCCGGCACATCCGGGGTGGCCGGCGTCACCGGATCCGGCAGAGAAACCCCGGTATCGCGAAGCCTGGAAACCTCTGCCCGGAGGTCGGCGACTTCCCGAGCCAGATCCTCGACCCGGGAGGCGTGACGGTCTCTTTGCCGGAACGCCAGAAAGCCCAGAAGTGAGCCCAAAGGCACCAGCAGCACGCCAGCTCCGATAACGAGAAAGAGTAATGCTTCCAATGGACGTTTCCTTGTCTTGTCAGTTGCGAAAGATCACTGTTAGTGACATAAAAGCAGTATTCTAGCCGCAAAGTCATGACATACTCGACATATCAGACCGTAGCCCGCGCACATCTCCGGGGGAACCAGACATGCCAGAACAATCCATCGAAATGACGCCGGACAGCTCTGTCTACAAGGCTCTGCTGGAATCCACAAAGGCGATTCCATGGAAAATCAACTGGCAGACCATGGCGTTCGAATACATCGGCCCGCAGATAGATGCATTGCTGGGCTGGCCCCAGGATAGCTGGAAAAGTGTCGAAGACTGGGCCACCCGTATGCATCCGGAGGATCAGGAGTGGGTCGTCAATTTCTGCGTCAAACAATCGGAGTGCGGCGTCGATCATGAAGCAGACTACCGCGCTCTGCATCGGGACGGTCACTATGTCTGGATACGTGACGTCGTGCATGTTGTTCGCGATGACAGTGGCGAAGTAGAAGCCCTGATCGGCTTCATGTTCGACATCAGCGAACGCAAGAAAACCGAGGAGAAGCTGATAGCCCTTCAGAAGAAACTCGAAGAGTACTCATTCAAGGATGGCCTGACCGGTTTGTCCAATCGACGGATGTTCGACACCGTTATTGAAGACACCTGGCTCAGCGCACAGCGCAACCGTCAGCCGTTATCACTGATTCTTCTCGATATCGACCATTTCAAACAATACAACGATTTATATGGCCACATTCAGGGCGACGAATGCCTGCGACGGGTTAGCTCCGTGCTAGCAAAAACCATTAAACGCCCCAAAGACTTTGTGGGACGATTCGGTGGCGAAGAGTTCGTCATTGTTCTGCCGGAAAGCGATGCCGATGCCGCCGTGAGAGTGGCGGAGCGATGCATCAGTGAGCTGCTTCGTGAACAGATTCCCCATGCAGATAATTCGGCGAGCCAGTTGGTAACACTCAGCATGGGTATCGGTACCATTATTCCGTCGCAGAATGATTCACTAACCGAATTTCTGGCCACTGTGGATGGACGGCTCTACGAAGCAAAAGACGCAGGGAGAAACCGTATTGTTGCGGCCTGAATCACTCAGGACACAACGTTAACTAACCGCAACCACTGAAAGACACAAATGTAAAGCAGAGGAATCCGAGCTGCCTCATTGAACACCTGTTGAATATCATAGTGAGCTCCCAAATTCTCAACCGAAAACGGAGCATCCTCATGAAAGGGAAACTCGGACTTCTCGCCGCCATGCTGGTTCTGGCAGGCTGTGCCACTGCTTCCGAGCAATTGCGCGTTTACACCGAACAGTATCCTCCTTATAACATGACCACCAACGGTCAGCCCTTTGCCCATTCAGAATCCGAAATCACCGGCCTCTGCACCGATGTGCTCAAAGCTGTTCTTGAGAATGCCAAGGTCGACTACAGCATCAAACTGCGTGACCTCAGCTATGGCATGAACCGCGCCCAACGGCACGAAGACCACGGTATCTACTGCGTATCCAAGACAGACGAGCGGGAGCCTTTCTTTGAATGGGTGGGACCACTCTCCAGCATCAAGTGGACCCTGTTCGCCAAGCCCGGCTCCAGCATCAAACTGGACGATATTGAGGATGCCCGTGACTACCGTATCGGTGGCTACAAGGGCGATGTGATGACGGGATACCTGGAAGACAAAGGATTCGATGTTTCCGCCATCACCAACAATGGACTGAATGCCAAGCGGCTGGAACAGGATCAGATCGATCTATGGGTGGCCGATGGCCTGGCAGGCCCCTACCTGGCCGCCGATGCCTCCGACGTGACCGGCCTTGAGGCAGTTCTTGTTTTCCGCGAAACCCCGATGTATCTGGCCATTAACAAGGACTCTGATCCCGACCTGATCAAAGCCCTGAATACGGCTTACCAGGCCATGCAGGAAAGCGGTGAGATAGACACCATTTCGCGTTCTTACGGGCTCTGATCGCCAAGTGGCTTTTTGCCGGCCCCGCCAGCTCTCAGGCTAACGCGGGGCCAGCAGCTTACGCATTGCTCACCTGAAACTGACCGGTCAGGTTTTTCAGCTTGTTTGCCGACACGTGCGTCATCTCAGAACTGGCCGTCAACCCCGCGATCACCGTCGTCATGAAGCTTACGCTGTCAGCAACGCCACTGGTCTGGGCACTCTGGACCGCGTTGGTTTCCGCAATGCCCGAGATCGCCCGGAAGAGCTTGTCGACCATGTGATGCAGCTCGGCATTGTCATCCGACGCTGCCCGGGCCTGAGCCAGACGGGTCTCCATTTCTGCCATGCCGTCTTCCATCGTGGTTACGGCGCGCTGAGTTTCTTCCCGCACCCGATACAGACGCTCATCAATTTCCGTCGTGGCCTGGGCTGTCCGACTGGCCAGTTGCCGTACCTCATCGGCGACGACTGCAAATCCCCGCCCTGCCTCACCGGCCCGAGCCGCTTCTATGGCCGCATTGAGCGCTAGCAGATTGGTCTGGGCAGCAATGTCGTTGATCATTTCAGCCGCCTTGCCGATCTCATCCGTGCGTTCACTCGCGGCGCGGATACCCTCGGCCGAACGCACGATAACGTCGCGAATGCTCTCGGTTTCACGGCTGACACGGGCAAACTGATCTTTAGCGCGAGCCACCACATCTTCCATGCTTACCCGCATTTCCTGCGCTGTGGTCGAGGCATTTTCGATTTCGTTCTGCTGCAGATCTGCGCCCTTCAGCATCTGCTCTATGTCGTGTACCACCTGCTGAATCTTTTCATCCGCCTGGCGGTTCTGACCCACAAGGTGTTCACTGGCGGAGCGGGATTCACCCGCAAGACTGATGACCTGCCCCACCATGCCGTCGAGGGTATCCAGAAAGCTGTTCATCCAGCGCGCGAGATCCCCGCTCTCATCCCGCTTGGTCTTGCCGACATCGAGACGCTGGCGCAGATTCCCGCCTCCTTCGGCAATGTTTCGTATGACATCCGCAAGTGATGACAGGCTATCTGCCAATGGTTTGGCGGAACTTGCCCGGAAGATGACAAGCCCCAGGAGCGCAACCATCGCGTTCACGGAGGCTTCCAGCCACAGGGGAGCACCGCTTGCCGAAACCGCTACGTTTGCTGCCCAGATAAGCGCCATAAGGACCCCGAGCCGCGCCGTCAGTCGATAGCTGACCGAACGTTTCCGATACACCTCCTCCAGGTCGCCTTCACACATCATGCCCCAACGATCAGGAGACCCGGGTAACTGGAAGGTCACGCCTTTGCCAATCACCGGTATGTGGCGATAGTCGGAATAGCCGGGGTACTTAACGTAGAGGTTTTCACCGCGGGCCATGGTTTCGCGTACCCCTGGGTGCAACTGCCCCGTAGCCGGGTCGGTGAAACGTATTTCGAACTCGGTGTGTTCCCGAATCCGTACTGTACCGAAGCCCGTACGGATTCCGTCTTTGAGGTTGTCACCGTGACTGAAGGTGGCGTCTTCAAACCGCGAGCGCGACAAGGCAACTCCCGGTCTGATCGACGGATCAAACTGACTGTCGATCATGAAAATGTAGTTGTCGCCGGACTCTTCAAAAATGTGCCCGGCTTCGCGCTGAATCAGGTCACTCATGACATCGTTCGGAACCCGGGCACAGACTGCCGCTGCCTGATTGCCAGCGAGAGCGACCGGCTGGTAGAACATCAGCGTGACATCGTCATGAAACCTGGAGGTTGTGGCACCAAGCTGCAAGGTGACCGGATCACTGTAGGGCCCGTGGAGAAACCGCTCTCTCACCCCTCGTTGCACGGCCGCGGGCATGAGACCTGCGGCTCCGGTTCTGCCGGTCACCGTCGAGGCGACAACAGAGCCATCTTCTCTCACAACGAAAAGCTCGGAGATTTCCCGGAGGCGCGTAACGGCCGAATCCAGCACCTCTGAAATGCTATCCTCTTCGCTACCCTCAAGCCGTGCCGCAAGCCCCTCAAGGAAGGCCCACTTGCCATTTGCCCAGTTAATCAGCGCTTCGCGACGGGTTTTCGCGATGCTCTCGAATATCTCTTCATTCGTTGCATATTGCTGGCGGTTCAAAAAACAGGACCATCCCATCCGCAACTTACCTGTGGCCCCAAACCAGGGCAACCAGCCCCGCTCATCGGATGAAAGGTTCATGGAATCACTGCGTAAAGTCATAGCGCGCCTTCCTCAATCGGTACTGCATGCCTGCACTACAACGATGTGGTGCAAACATACCTGCTTTCAGAAGGAAGCTAAGCAAAGAGCGGGCCTGAACCGGCGGACTGGTCAAAACCTGAAGGGAGGTAGCAATTGCCGGATTCAAAGGATGAGAGGGCGCACCATCGGGGTGCGCCAGCAAAAATACGCACCATGGAAGGGCAAGGAGCCCCCCCCCCTGAGCTCAGCGGGTCTTCAGATTCTCCAGAAACTCAGCCATTTCTGCTTGCATGTCGACAACACGTTGCCGCCATTCCGCCTTGTAGGCCGCAAACTCCTCGCTCAATTCGCTCAATTGCAGCTGGGCTTCGGCGGCGGTCGCGGTGCTCTCCGCAAGCGTTTTCAAGTTGGCTTCAGACAACTGCTCCCGCTGGTCTTCAAGCCTGATTACCGTTTCGTTCAAGGTACGTTTGTCCTGCGGCGTTGCAGATGGAGTAGATTCAAGCGCTTCCCGCAGGGATTCAGACAGCTCTTCCAGATGCTGGCTCAGCTGGTCACCGTACTCTTCAGCCAACGCCGACATATCTTCATTCATACTCTGGGCCTGTTGCTGCAACTCCCGCCCCAGCCTCTCAAGCTCTACCGCCATCTCATCGGATTGATTTGCCCAGCGACTCTTGAGATCTTCACCCAGTCTTTCCAGCTGCCCAACAAGACTTCCCCATACCGGGCCCTGTTTCAGGGCATCGCCGGTGCGATAATAATCCACCAGCCAGTCGTCACCTTTACGTACCAGATAGGTTAAGGACTCCGTGGCTTCGTTCCGGCCCTCCAGACCACTCAGGGTGGTGGTTACCCGAGCCAGATTGTCATCAATGACCACACGCCCCCACTCAATGCTCACGTTCTGCCATTGCTGTTCAAAACCATCGAACCCCGCTTCATCGACCAGGGTTGAATAATCTGCGGCCGCTTCAGCATCCTCTTCAAGTACAGCTTGCCAAAATGCTTCGGATACTTCCTGGGGCGATTCCGGGCGACTGCAACCTGTCGCCATGAGTACGGAAAACACCATAAAAGGAACAAGTACATATTTCATTAATCAACCTCATCGATCACCCGGGAACAGTGACCCGGATTTTACATCAGGTGAAGGACAGCATTAGCGACGATTGCCCATCGTTAAGATATCGTCGTACTCCCACACTCTCACCACTGCACCGCCCGAAGTGATTCCGCCAATGGTCTCAAGCTCGTTGACCATGGCCGACGCTACGGCTTCCGCGTCAATCGCCCGATATTTTCTCAGTGGCCCGATCAACGCCCGATTCGCAACCGGCATGACGGCCACACCAAGAGCCTCGGCCGTTCGAGCCTCCTTGCGCTGCCCCAGCAACAGGCTCGGGTGGTAGATCGCAAGATAAGGAAATTTCAGCGCCCGGACATTGTCCTCAAGCTCTCCTTTGACTCGATTGTAGAAAACCGGGGATTGCGAAGATGCTCCGACGGCCGACATCAGAATCAATGCCCGTGCACCGGCGTTACGGGCCATCTGAGCTGCCTTCAATGCATAGTCATGATCGACCTTGCGAAAGGCTTCTCTGGAGCCTGCCTTTTTAAGGGTCGTTCCAAGGCAACAGATCAGGACATCCACCTGGAAAGCGTCAGGCGCAGCCTCCATTGCATCAAAATCCATGAAGCGCTGCTCCAGTTTCGGATTTTCCACGACCATCGGCCGGCGAACCGGAGCGATCACAGTCGATATCTCCGCCTGCTCGAGGAGTTTCTCCACCACCATGCCTCCGGTCAGGCCGGTAGCGCCTAAAACCATAACTTTCATTCGGTGTCTCCCTGTGTTCATCGCTTCTGATTGGTTGCCGGATTGCGTAGGATGATACTCGTAAACATCCGAATCCGAGCTCTCAACACGTGCCACTATGCTGAAATTATCCAATGCCGTCGAACTGGCAGACTGGGAAATCCAGATTACGCAGATACGATCCCAGGGGGCAGGCGGCCAGAATGTGAACAAGGTTGCCTCTGCCGTTCACCTCCGGTTCGACGTCCTGCATTCCACCCTGCCGCCGTTTTACAAAGAACGTTTGATGGCATTGTCCGACCAGCGCATCAGTAAAGACGGCGTGATTGTGATCAAGGGGCAGTCTTTCCGCACGTTTGAGCAGAACAAAGAGGACGCGCTGAACCGACTCAAGACTCTCATTCAGGAGGCAGTGAAGCCGCAAAAAGCCCGCCGGCCAACGCGGCCGACGAAATCCTCCCAACGGCGGCGTGTGGATAACAAAACCCGCCGTGGAGAGATCAAATCCCTGAGGGGAAAAGTAAAAACCTAAGCCAGCCCCTGCTCTTTCGCCAGGGCTGCTGCGGCCCGGGGACCGGTCCACAGAGAAGGGAGAATAATCAACGACACCGGAATGGCTGTGATCACAATGAACTGTTGCAACACCCCAATCTGACCGGCCCCCATATAGAGAAGAATCGCGGCCATCAGTGCCATGGCGCCACCCCAGAAAACGCGAATCCAGGGTTGCGGCTCGTCATGGCCGGCCCCCACCATCGCAATGGAGTAGCTCATCGAATCTCCGGTTGTCGCCACAAAGATGGTGGTCAGCAACAGGATTGCGGCCGCCATCCAGGTGCCTCCCGGCAGTGCCTGCGCAACCGTCAATGTGGCGACGTCAAACCGGAAATTGTTCAAAGCGTCGGTCAAATCAAACGTGCCGGACAGCTGATGGTATATGCCAGAGCCACCCAGCAACGTGAACCAGATGGTCGTGGCGATGGGTGCCAGTATGGCGACTGCCATGATGGTTTCACGGATGGTTCTACCCCGTGAGATTCTCGATACAAACACTGCCATCAAGGGGGTATAGCCAATAAACCAGGCAAAGAAAAACACCGTCCACCACTTCATCCACCAAGCGGGCGCCGTCTGTGCTGTCATGGTCGCCATGGAAAAAAACGAGCCCAGATATTCGCCCATGGATTGCAGGTAGACATCCGTAAGGAATAGCGTGGGGCCAAACACAAAAATAACGCCGGCAATAACCAGCGCCAGGATGACGTTGAAACGACTGAGCAGCTGGATACCCCGATGCAGCCCGGTCATTGCGGATGTCATGTATACCCCTGCCAGCACAGCCAGAACCATGAGCTGAGTACCGTAGCCATCGGAGACACCGAACAGCTCATGCAATCCAAAGCTCATTTGTGTCGCCAGAAAGCCGATCGGGCCCACGGTGCCGGCAACCACTGCGATCACGCAGGCGGCATCCACCACTCCACCCAGGCGCCCGCTGACAACACGCTCGCCTAGCACGGGATAAAGCAGCGTCCGTGGCTGCAGTGGCTGCCCTTGTGAGTAGTGCGCGCGCGAGAGCACGATGGCCGTTAGTGAGCCAAGCACAGCCCAGGCTAGAAACCCCCAGTGCATAAATGACTGGGCAAGCGCAGGTGCAACGGCGGCAGGGGACGCGGCCTCGGTGTCGAACGCCGGCGGGGTGACCACAAAATGATAGACCGGCTCACCTGCTGCGAAGAAGACTCCACCACCGGCCAGCAACGTACACATGATCATCGATAGCCAGCGGAACCGGCCAATCTCCGGCTCATCCAGCCCTCCAATCCTGGCCCGACCGGCCCCGCTTACGCCCGTGGCAACCGCCACAAAAAACGTGAGCAGCAGGAGCAGCTGGAAAAAAGAACCAAGATATTTTGCGGTCCACGAAAAACCGTGACCAATCAGGTCAGCCACGTAATCGGCATCGACAACAGAAGCACCAACAAACAGCAGAATAAAGCCAATGGTCAGAACCAGCACAACGGGATCACTGTCGCTCCAGACGCTCTCGCTTGCCTTGGGTTTAGGGATAGTCTCGGCGGTCATTGGGAATGGGTCCTTGCGGCAAAAAGGGCGCGACACTACCGGAACTCTCAAGCGATTGCACCCAACTACGGGGAATTACGAACCTGCACGGCTGCGGATCACTCAGCGGTTTGCCCACAGAATCTGTGGATAACTCTGTGCGAAGTCTCAGGATAGGTTCGCCCGACCCTCGTCATCCCTGGGGCGCCCAATGTTGGAGGCAATTTGATCAGGTTGTCCGATTCCGCCAACGGGGCCTGACAAGCTGACGCAAATGAGCACAGAAATTCGAGGCGGCTATGGCACGATGAAAACTCAGCCACTCTCTGAAAGAGGTGATTCATGATTGGCTTTCCGGTCGCCCTGATTTTTGCCAACGGTGTTGAATGGTATGCCCATAAATACATCCTCCACGGGACACCACGGCCGGGAAAACCCAGATACAGCCCGGTACCGAAGTCTATGAAAAGCCACTGGCAGCATCACAAGATCGTGCGCACCACGGATTACCGCGACGAAGGCTATGAAGAAGGGTTGTCCAACTGGCGCACCCGGAACGAAGTCACCTCCCTGCTTGCGCTCACTGCGGTTACCTCTCTGGCGCTACCGGTAGCCCCGTTTTTTACACTGGGCACCTACTACGCGGCTGGCCGGTACTTCTATGTGCACCGGCGCTCTCACCTGGAACCCGAGTGGGGAAAGAAGGCCATTCCCTGGCATTACGATCACCATATGAACACCAATCAGGACGCCAACTGGTGTGTCACCCGTCCCTGGTTCGACTACATCATGGGAACTCGTATCAAAGCAAATCCGGAGCTTGCCGAGTCCAACCCTTTGGGTATCAACCTGCCCTCGATCATCGAGGCCCCCCTGAACCGGTTTTTGAACAAGTGTTTTCCACAGCTACAGATGAATTAACAGGGCTGATTGGTTTTGCCCACAGAATCTGTGGATAACGTTGTTGGCAACGACAGGATAGGCAGTGCAAAGCGTGCAGTGGCAGGCCCTGGCGGAAAGCGCAGGTAAAATGATCAATCTGAACAGATGCGCGCTTCGCCAGGTTGGGTGGGTGTTGGCACACCCACCAATAGCTTGTTTTTAGTCGCTTCAGGCGGGAACAGTGGCTTCGATATCGTTGTCTGATTCGGTATCACCTTTGCCCAAAAGAACATCCCGGAACGAAAGATAATACGCGCCCGCAATAACTGCACCCCAGACAAACGACACGACAATTGTAACCACCGTCATGCCAATAACCGATGCGGTTGAAGCACCAATTGCGAACGTGGGGAACAGTACCAGTTGAGTAACAACCATCGCGTTTACAGCAAAGAAAAGCAGTACAAACAAGTTCTTGAAGCACGCGCGCAGGCTGTTACGAACAGCCTCTAAAGCCCCCTGTCTGGCAACCACAATCAACGGGATTGCATAGAAGAACAACGCACCGAACAGAACCAGCGCGCAAAGCACTGCAATGAACATGAGCAGAATCGCAGCAATACCTGCTGAGGGCCCGAAGCCACCATCCATGAAACCGCCCATGCCATAGCGGCTAACAGATGAGAACGAAAAATCGGCAATACTTGCGATCACGTAGCCAATAACGGACAGTACAATGCCGACGACAATCATCATCACTACCATCAGGAAAGTATGAAGTATCGTGTGCCCGCTGAAGCCGGAAAACACCTGGGTAAACCGGGGACTCCCCTCGGCTGCGCTGTGGAACAGAGCCACCATACCGGCGTTGAGTAGCAGCGTTACGAGAATGCTGACAATCACCAGCACCACGGTGCCAAAGACACTGCCACCGGAAATCATCTCCATCGCACCATATTGAATCAGCGCCGGAACAAGAAACACCAGCAGATAGGCGGGCAGAATCACGCCCCAGTTACTGCGCAGCAGTCGCACCGCCGCCGAAATCCAGTTCAGTGGTGGGCCGGCCGGAACTTTTCTCGGGATAACAGGGGTGTCATAAGAAGTATCGGTTGGGGTGCTCACAGCAGGAAGTCCTTAATGTGTTTTCCAGGAATGTCGACCATGTAGATGGCCCGTCCAAGGGGGCGGACGTTAACAAAACCTGCCGTTTATCAATGCCCAATATTGTCCTGCTTCCTTGTAGGATATTGCCCATAGCGCCAAAAACTGGATCACCGTCCCGCAGACCGAAACAGCACATCGTTTCCAATCAAAGCCAACAATGCCCCGAGAATGGCAGGCAAAGTCCATGAAAAGCCACTGGCAGCATCACAAGATCGTGCGCACCAAGGATGACCGCGACGAAGTCTATGAGGAACCCGAGTGGGAAAGAAGGCCATTCCCTGGCATTACAATCACCATATGAACACCAATCAGGACGCCAACTGGTGTGTCACCCGTCCCTGGTTCGACTACATCATGGGGACCCGCATTAAAGCGAACCCGAACCTCGCGGAAAGCAACCCTCTCGGAGTGAGGTTACCCACCTTTGTCGAACAACCGTTGAACCGTCTATTTCGTCGTCTTTTTTGGTAGTACAACCATAAATTGTCCGAACCTAAACAAAAAGCGAACATTCCATTCAGGGCTTTCCTCCTGCGCCTCTACGCTAAACACGGCTGACACTTTGTGGACACGTTGGGACCGGCGATTTGCGGAACGAACCGATAAGAACCGTACTCAGCCAGGTATTATCAGTGTGGTAAACATGGCGAGCGTGCCACTGTCACAGAGCTGAAATACTAATGTAGTAATATCGTGATTCTGGAAATGGAATTAGCGGTAACCTTGAGTTTAGGTGCAGGGAAGTAGTTGTAGTTTCTCGATAATCACGTGGCATCTAAATGAAATGGTTACTCCTGGCGTTCGCTATTGGCACTTTGGCCACTCAGGCCAATGCAGTATCAGAGCCAGAGCCACTTCTCGTACTGGCTCCCTACCTCCCGGCAACATCAGAACAGGGGCCGGCTGGGCGCGATATTGAGATATTCGCTGCAGTCATGGATCGATGTGAAATAGATGTTCACTTTCATTTCTACCCCTTCAAACGGCACCTCCGGAATTTCACTCATGAGGGGCTGGGCGATGCGGTAATGACCGTGCCTCCCGATATGGACACGCCAGGTTTTGAAAGCACTCCCTACGTGTATTACCAGAATGGCGCCGCTGTTTTGGAGTCCACGAACATCAAGCCTTACCATCTTCGCTATTTAAAAGGGCTGCGTGTTGTTTCCTTTGCCGGTGCGTCCCAATTGCTGGATATTGAGTCTCACATTGAGTCTTTTGCCTCATATTCCGAGTTTGCAGACCAGCGCATCCACTCGCGAATGCTCTTTCTGAATCGCGTGGATGTGGTGCTTGCGGATGGTCTTATCTTTGCGGAGATTAACCACCGTTTGCGCGCAGATGGAACCTATGCGGATAAGGCTGATTTGCACCAGAAAGTGATGTTCATTCCGATTTTTGCCCCGACGCCCTATAGAGCCTCGTTTCGTAAAAAAGAACACCGTGATGCATTCAATGCGTGCTTCAGTGAGCTTGAAGCAGAAGGCGTTGTCCGAGCAATCAACGTACGACACATTGAAAAATATCGGGATACGGTCGGCTACGGATATCTGGGCTACTAGGCAACCGAATGCAGGCTATTTCAGATCAATTTTTAAGACCAAAATCAACTTGAGACACATCAAAATAGCCGATTAAATTGAGCATAGAATAAACAGCCAGATAAGTGCTGTCCCTTACCCAGTAAAGAGGTGCCCCATGAGTTCCGATTGGATTGAAACCACCTTGTCTCTCAAAAAAGACCAGACACTCCGGGAGGTCGAGCCTGAAGTCGATGAATCGCGCCAGATAGACCCTAGCAAAACATCCTACGAAATTTGCACAGAGAACGGCGAGGTTGTTGGCTTTATCAAAACCTGGGAAGAATCGGATGGTTATGCCGGCTATGTCCATTTCGACTCTGAGGGAAACGTCATTGACTGGAAGGTCATGAAGGAAAGGCGCAAGTTCTCTTAGGGAACGAAGCCTGAAATTCGTTTGTAACGTTAGAACCCTATAGTGATGGTTCCTGAAGTACGATAAGTACCAGGTGCTCTCGCATTGCCGGGGATTCAACCCCGGCGTTTTTTCTCCCCTAAGGTCTGTTCAAAAGGACGTTGACAGTCCCGATCTGAGGTTAATGAAATGAACCCCAGAGAGGACCACTACCGAGCCCTATTGGCGTTTCACAGATCTACGTTCGTAGGCCCATGGATGAGGCCGCACATTGAACTGGAAGATAGCCAGTGTTCCCTGTCCGTCCGTCTCAACGCCTTTTCCTGCTCTCCATTGGGCACAGTGAAAGAGTCCATCATTTTCCAGCTACTCTATGATGCGTCGTTTTTGGCAGCGGGTACTCTTGAGACGACCCTTCTGGTCCAGTGCGACAAGTTTGAATTCTTCCCATTCCAGAACCTGACAGAAAGCCGTGTTACGGCACAGGCGCGGCTTGTTTATTCATCCCTGAAGCAGTGGACGATTGAATCGGCGTTGAAGGACGAATGGCAAAATGACATTGCCTGGGGTCGAGGCCAGTTCTCAAGATCATCCGTTTTGCTCGAAACCATTGGTCCCTATAACAATGAGCTCCTAAAGCAGAAACAGGATTGGTGAATGAACCCTGTTCTCCTGAAATGAAATTGAAACAGCTGAAGGTTACGATTGTCGGCCAATCAGGATTAGGATCATGATTGTTTGCCGAGTCCCTGTCCCAGGGCTCGGTTTTTTTATCCCCGTCACGCCACCGCAACATCACCTTGCTTTAATTCCGTCACCGCCTAGATGAGGCGGAACGCAATCCGCGTGTATTGCTCAGGATGAGCCCTCTGTTGCTTTTGTAGTGCAACTGATCCACCTGGGGGCATATGTGTCTGGTATGAGTAAGGCTATCCAAGCCGTTGAAATTCGTTGTTGCTGGTCCTGTGAAGAACTACCGGTTGAACTTCTTGAGCTAAGCTTTAAAGAGCCGAGCGGCTTTTGCCGGCCGTTTCGATACGAGGTGCGCATACCTGGTGAGGAACCGCTGTATCAATCGGAAAGCGAATATGCAGCCAGGCGATACCTGGAAATGCTCTTGGCGTTGCCTGCTGGGCATTTATGATGCATCAGATAGGGTGCCGTTATGACAGAGAAATCACGGGCAAAAGAACTGGTGGGGTATTCCTTCCTGGTGGTCTTCGCCAACGACGACACCATAGACGAAAAAGAGCTCGCCATGATCGAGCGATTAGCTTTGGAAGACGGCGTAGTCGACGACAAAGAAAAGGAAATTCTTAGAAGGCTTTTTGATCGCCTGGATCACTACACAGTCGCCCGCAAAGTCGTGGAAGAGATCAACAGCTTTCGAAAGCAACACGACATCTGACTGCGACACCTTGGGCGCCTGAGTCTATCTTTTCTATATACAATGTATATACTAAAAGTGTTCTCAGTGAGTGGATGACCCATGGCAGCCGATAGTATTTCCGAAAAGCAGTTGAAGCCACGCAAGAAAAAGGCAGGGAAAAAAGACTCTCAGCTACTGATTCGGATCAACAGTGCAGAGCGCGATGAATTCATTTCATTGTGTGAAGAGCTGGATACCAGTGCCGCCAGAGAGGTACGAAAGTTCATACGCAACTTCGTGCGAACCCATAAGGACGACTGAGGGCGGTAATCGAGCAATCACACACCAGGAGTGAATCATGGCCAAGAAAACTACGAAGAAAGTAACCAGCCTGAAAAAAGAAATCAAAGCCCGTAAGGCGAAGATCGCCAAGCAGGAAGGCAAGCTGAAGAGCTTGAAAAAGAAGCTCAAGAAAGCGGCATAAACTGCCATATAGCGCGCCGTATCCGGTAAGAGTCCGGATACTTTGTTGCTAGCTATACGTAAAGAAGCCCTGCCTCCGTGTAGGGCTTTTTTATGGTTCATCGCTGGTTTGCGAACTAGACCTATTCCAATATCGTGTCTGGCTGGATGTGCCCGTCCGCCGAGTTCGCTGCGCGTTTTGCGGCTCCAGACTTGAACAGACTCGCCGGTTGCCACGGTAAGCTTATTTGATGATATTTTTGTGACAACCATTGCAGAGGCAGAACCGGGAGTCCTTGTACCGCTCAGCCCACGCTCGCCCTGCTACTATCTCGTCCACATTTCTGACGATTTTAGGGCAGGCTATACCTTGGCTAACCATAGACGCACGGACGACTATGCTTTATGACTCCGGAAACGCGGTCCAGCCATCCAGCCAGGTGTCACTGGAGCGAGGATTAATAGCGCCCAGGTAGTCAGCAGATTCGTCGAAAAACTCCGACTTGGGTGGTCGTGTTGCTTCCATATTTCGAATAAGGCCTCTGGAGCGGAAATTCGGTGAAGTCGTGCTTGTCACGGTTGGCTGCAAGCCACTTTCCGCCAGCTGATGATTGCGGTTGGCCGGGTCCTGAATCCACACGTCCTCCTGGAAGCCAAAATCATCATCGTCAGCCTCTGGTTCGGTTGCCAGATTGCCGAGGCGGCCGTTGTTTGAGATAAGGTTGTGGCTGAATGTCAGCTTGTCCATGGCCACCAAAGACCGGACCTCATCCCTGGTATCAAGTGCCTCGATGGCAAAGCTGTCGATGATCATGTTGTGGAAATGGCCACCGGAACCTTCTCGCAGAACCATGGCACGGTGCTGTTTTGCCGAGCGGCCGGCGCCGTACATCGTGACATTGTAGAAGGTGGGCTCTGACCGGGGCGTGGCGTTGTGATCAGACCCATTGCTGTCACCCTCAAAGCCATTGTCGCCCACATCCCCGTATTGCTGGATGACCGCGAACTGGACGTTACCTGTCCAACCCCAGTCCCAATCGATGCTGTCATCAGCGGCGCCGGTTATCAGAATGTTTTTCAGATCTACGGTACCACCGTACATTTCAATGCCATCGTCCAGCGCGCGATGTACCTGCACGTTTTCGACGATGGTGTCCGAGCCGCAACCACCCAGCGTAAGACCATTCAGTTCGTTGTCTTTGTAGACCTCAAAACCAGCAAATTCGATGCGGGTGTATTGCAGTACGCCGCAACTGTGGCGGTGGTCGGTACCTCCAAACTGGCCACGGAGATCAGTCTCGGGAACACCCTCTATTGCCGCGGCAGGCTGATTAACCGGCGCTTTGCCGAGCAGAACCAGACCGCCCCAGTCACCTCGGGTTCTCTGGCCCTCGGGTTGGTGGCTGGTGAACACGACGGGCTGTTCCCGGGTTCCCCGGGCGAAGAGTCGGCTGTCTTTGGTGACGATCAGAGCAGAACCGCGTTCACCTTCGATGGTTACGCCCGGTTCAATGGTGAGCCTGGCGCTATCCACGTAGATAACATCATCCAGAATGTAACGGCGGCCACTTTGCCAGACTGTGTCTGAGACAATATCGTCAGTGACCCGGATCGCACGGTTCTCAAACGCAGTGAAACCGGCAATTGCTGCGACGAAGGCCGCAGATATCGGAATCACGACGATACCATTGCGAGTCAGCCAACCACGTTGTTTCTCCTTTTTAGTCTGCTTTTTCGTCAATGTTTCTGTTGGAGACTTCGCCATCAGCGGCTCACCGGGATCGTTTGCCATAATTTCCCGGGCAAGCGCCTGGAGTTCGGGTGAGCCGTTTGTTTCCACGCGCCTGAGAACATCCGCCCGATAAGCAGGCTCTCTAAGCAGGACGTTCAGATGAATAAAGTCGACACCGGGGCATTGGCCTTTGTCGATGCGGCGTTTAAGGCGCCAGAGATTTTCTACCAGAAGGGATGATTGGCCGGACATTACTGCTGCTCCGTTATGGATGGGAGCCATACACTTAGCATTGAGAAATGAAGTTTCTGTGTCAAAAGCGTGAATCCGTTAACAATTTCGGCCTGTCATGTAATTGCCATAATTGACGTCTAGGCTTCGAGGGATCTGGGGTTTGCTGGCGAAATGCCTCACCCGACTCACAGGATTTATCCGGCCACTGGAGAGGCTGACGTTTACCTATCCCTTTTCTCCAGGTTCTAGCTTGATGACAGCGAAATCTGATACTCCCCTGAATAGCGTTCAGCTAACCATGCTGGCACTCGGGGTTGTTATCGTTTTGTTCCTATGGGTGTTATTCCTTTGGCAGGCATCTGCAACGAGGGCGGAAACCCTCAATGCAAGACTCTCCGAGAACCGCAATCTGGCATTGATTGTGTCGGAGAGCCTCAAGCAGATGACTGATCGAGCCAAGGCCATGGGTAGCCTGGTGAATGACGATGTCATCGCGCATCAAGAAGCAGAGACCAGGCTCTTGACGCTTCTGGCAGAAGATCCCGTGTTCAACCGGCTCAGTGTTTACAATCTGTCGGGAGAACTGATTTACACCAGCCATCTGGGTTCGGCACGCTCAAACCTTGGTAATTGGTTGTCTGGAACTGAAGACCACTTTGCCGGAGCTGGATTTGTGCCTGTGCTTCCCGAACGAGTTGCGGATCCGGCTTACGTGCCACAAGAGCCTGCCTGGCGATTGCCATTCCTGGTTCCACTCAGACTGGCAGATTTGTCCCGCTCCTCAAGATTGATCTTGATTGAGCTGGACATCGCCTACCTGGCTGGGCTTCTACAGAATGTTGAGCTGGGCTCGGGCTTTATTCAGATTCTGGATTCCAGGGGGGATGAGTGGATGCGGGCCAATGAAAGCGGCATTGTGGTTGGAGGGCCTCAGGTGCCAAAAGTGCAGATTGCGGCTGAAGGCCGTGTTGTGACCGGCGAAGCCACGATGGAGTTGGCGGGCGAGCAATACCAATATGTTTTCGTGACCCGTCCAGCGAATGGTTTTACAGTCAGTGTGGCCCAGCCTTACTACGAGATCTTTGCACCGCTGACGCCTGGCCAGAATAAGCAACTGATTGCCAACAGCGTAATGACCTTACTGGTTTTCGGTATCGTGTTCTGGCTGATCCGGAGCCTGACCGGACAGCAAAGAGTGTTGGAGGCATTGCGGTTATCCGAGCGGAACAACCAGCAATTGATTGAGCGCCTTGAAACCGAACATGCCCGCAGTAGCCGTGCCGCTTCGATTGATCATCTCAGTGGTCTGTTCAACCGTCGCCAGTTTCTCGATGTGGCAGATTCGCTGGTACTGGAACAGCGTCGACAGCGGAAGCTGTCAACCATGCTGTTTGTCGATCTGGATCGCTTTAAATCCATTAATGATTCTCTTGGCCACCACATCGGTGACCTGCTACTGCAGGCCGTAGCCGGTCGCATTCAACGCATGCTGGGTAAAGGTGATATTGCCGCTCGTTTCGGCGGTGATGAATTTGTGGTGCTGTTGGTGGGTGATCGCAGTGAGGCCGACATCGAGCAGTGGGCCGCAGCTTTAACCGCGCATTTGTCCGCCCCCTACATGTTGGAAGGAACAGAGCTGAATACCAGTCCTAGCATTGGTATCGCCATCAGCCCTCGGGACGGCCAGAGTATTGATGAACTGACCAAATGTGCTGATGCCGCGATGTATTCGGCCAAGAAAGCTGGCCGTGGCCAGTACCGGTTTTTCGACCAGTCACTGAATGTGAGTGATGTGGAAGAATTTCACCTGGAACAAGCCTTTGTAGAGGCCCTCAAAAACCGGGAGTTTGTTCTGCATTACCAACCCCAGGTTTGCCTGGAGGCTATGGAAATTATTGGCTACGAGGCTCTGGTGCGATGGCAACATCCGGGCTTCGGCCTGCTGTATCCAGACCGATTTATTCCGGTGGCCGAGAAAACCGGCTTTGTCGTGTCCCTGGGCATGGAAGTGGTTCGACTGGCCTGTGCCCAGATATCCGACTGGCAACAGAAACATGGGATTTCGAAGCCAGTCGCAGTCAATGTTTCTCCGATACAGCTTGCTCAGCCGGGTTTCTGCAAAGACGTTCTGGCGACGTTGGCGGACTACGGTTTGACCACCGACTTGCTGGAACTGGAAATCACGGAAACTGCTATGCTGGAAGGCCGGGCAGTTGAGAGCCTGCATTGCCTCAAGGCGGCAGGTATCCGCCTCAGTCTTGACGATTTTGGTACCGGTTACGCGGGGTTTGCCCACCTGGAGGCGGTACCGGTAGACAAGCTCAAGATTGACCGAAGCCTGATTAACCGCATCTCAAACAGCCACGATGACAGTCCGATCGTGTCCTCTACCATTATTCTGGCCAAGCGCATGGCGCTCAAAGTGGTGGCCGAGGGCGTGGAAACCCGTGAGCAGCTGGTTCACCTGAAAGTCGCCGGCTGTGACATTGCACAGGGCTATCACCTGGGGCGCCCCATGCCAGCGGAGAAGATTCCTGAGTTCCTGAGAACCTTCGCAGAAGAGGAAGCCAGAGCATGAGGTTGCTGACGTTAATTCTCGCGTTCGCATCGCTCGCCTTTGCATCGTTTTATAGTTCGGGAGCCGTCCGAGAGGTCAAAAACTGCAACATGAACAGATTGACCTTCACGATGATCCCAAAAAAAGATATCGACCAGCAGACCTCTGAATATCAGCCGTTGATTACGCTGCTAGAGCAGGGGCTTGGGATGCCGGTAGAACTGGTTAGAGCCACCTCTTACGAGAGCGTGATGGACGGTGTACTCTCGGGCGGTGTCGACCTGGCCGTTATGGGGCCGGCATCCTATGTTATCGCCCATCGAACAGACCCGGGGCTGGATGCCTTCGCTTCTTTAACCACCGAGGCCGGGCTCTTTACACCCGAGGGGAGTTTCTATTATTCGTTACTGGTAGTTCCAACGGCAGCGGGGATAAACAGCATTGAGGGCCTGAGAAATGCCAGGATACTGCTGACAGATCCTTCCAGTACATCAGGGGCTCTCATTCCCAAAAACGAGTTTGCAACCACGATCGGCGAGCCATTCTCCGATTTCTTTGGAGCCAACATATACGCGGGTAGCCATGACAAGGCATTGATGGCGTTGCTGGACAACAAGGCGGAGGCTGCCTTTGTCTCCAGCTCAAGAGCAGATGAAGCGCTCAGGCGCGGCATGATTGCGGACGACACCCTAACGGTTCTTTGGCGTTCGGTACCGTTACACTATGACCCTTTTGTATTCCGCAGTGGAATTTGCGAGGACGTTCGGAGCCGGGTAATTAATCTACTGACAATGCCTTCGCCAATGCTCTCGGAATACCTGAATACTCAGCGAGCGGTGGGAATAAACCTCGTGACCTACGATGATTACCGGGCGATTGAGGCCGTTCTAAACAACTAGCTTGGTATTATCCAGCGCTCTGATTTCAGTGGTCCGATCTATAGTGCCTATATCCATCCAAGTGATGTTGCCTCTCGCTCAAGTTGCTCGCGAAATTCGGGGCATGCAAGTTGTATGAGAGCCTTGGCTCTTTGAGGAATAGAAAGGCCTTTGAGGTTAACACAGCCATATTCCGTCACTACGAATTGCACATCATTCCGGGGGTCTGTGACGGCACCGCTGAGTAGACGCGGGACGATACGGCTGACAGAGCCCGATTGAGCGGTTGACCTTAATGCAATGAAAGAGCGGCCGTTTCTTGCAGCGTAAGCACCACGAACAAAATCGAGTTGGCCACCGGTGCCTGAAAAGGGGCGATCGCCAATTTGTTCAGAATTGATCTGGCCAGTCAGATCTATTTCGAGTGCTGAATTTACAGACACCATGTTGTCGTTAAGCCGAATGATGTCTGGATTGTTTACCCAGGAAGCGGGGTATCCAACGATAGCAGGGTTATCGTCAAGGAACTCGTAGAGCGCACGGTCTCCGAGAGCGAAGGTGAAAATGTGCTTGTGTTGCATCCATGTCTTGCGTCGACCATTCAAGATCCCGGCCTGAATCAGGGGAACCATTGCCGGGGAGAACAGTTCGCTGTGTAGCCCCAGATCTTTGTGCTGCTTCAACCCCGAGAGCACGGCATTTGGTACTCCGCCCACTCCGATCTGTAAGGTGTCCCCATCGTCAATCCGTTCGATGATCTGTTGCGCAATCTTTCTATCGACCTCTGTGGGCGCCTTGGGGATTGCCTCTACCAGCGGTTGATCGTGCTCAACGATGTGGTCTATTTCTGAAATATGGACGGAACATTCACCAAAGGTTCGAGGCATATACCGGTTGACCTCGACAATGACTTTCCTTGCTTTTCGGATCACAGACGCTCCGTAATCAGCGTTGGTGCCGAGGCTGAAATATCCATGGCGATCCATCGGCGATACGGTCACAAAAAAACATTCCGGATCTATGTGCTCTGTCAGCAGGCGGCCGGCCTGGTGAAGCATTGCGGGTACGAATTCAATCCAATTTGTAGAGTTGGATTGTGCAATGGCAGCCCGGTCTGAATGGCTTAGAAAGAGTGGACGGGGTGTTACGAGATCAATGAGATCTGGAGCTAAAAGAGTTTGCTGAAGATGTTCCGTACCATGCAGATAATAGACGTTTAACGGACCAATCAATCGATCTCTGAGGGCATCTGCAGTGGCTGCCATCAATGCCGGCGGTTGCGCGGCGCTCATTCCGAGAATCAGGTTTCTGCAGGCTGAGATGGTCTCGACCGCTTCATGGGCAGACAACTTCCGTTTTAGATAGCTGGCTAGCAATCCTTCATCGGTATCCACTTGTTACCGTCCGTTCTGGGCCAATCTCAGTGCCCTGAGTAGTGCCCGTTTTTTGGTTTGATGCTGTTCCATGCGCTTGAGAATGTTGTCGAGCACACCAAGCGCTTCGATAACGTGCGGCCCTTTGTTCAGCATGACGCACTCTGCACGGTGCGCCATGACTGCATCTGAAATCTCTGCGCGAGAGGGCATGCCTTTCTGAGCCAGGTTTTCTAGTACTTGAGTCGCCCAGATAACGGGTACATGGGCGGCTTCACACACTGATAATATCTCTTCCTGGACTTCTGCCAGTCGCTCATATCCACACTCAACAGCAAGATCGCCCCTTGCAATCATGACGCCCACCTTGGGTCGGCGCATAGCGGTCAGCAGCATAGAGGGCAAATTCTCAAATCCTCTTCGGGTTTCGATCTTGAGGACGATGCCTAAGTGATCCCCCTTTACCCGGGACAGTGCTTCGTCAAGCAATGTGACGTCATGTGCGGAGTTTACAAATGACATCTGGACGGCATCTGCATGCTTCGCGATGAATGTCAGGTGGCTGATGTCGGTCGGCGTCAGAGAGCTGACGTTAAGCTGGCTATCCGGAAGGTTCATGCCTTTACCGGCTCTAAGTTTGCTGCCTTCTGGAAGAGCGTGTTGGATTTTTACCCAGAATCGGTCTGTCTCTACTTTTTCAATGACACCACCAATTTTCCCGTCGTCAAACCAGACGCTCTCGCCCGGATGAACTTGAGAAACGACCTCGGGCATCGTGCAGCTTATCGTAGCGGGAGTAACAAGATTTCCCTGGGTGTCTAAATGCTTGGAATGTCCGGCAGTCGAGTCGGCCGTAACTACAAGACAATCGCCTTGGCGGAGGACTATAACCCCGGGTTGCTTGGGGACACTGGTAATCTTGGCTGTGATTTTTGGGCGTTGTTTTTCTTTCAGCTGAAGGGGCGTTCCGGGCACTACGTAACATGTTTTGATGCTCTCAACCTGGCATCCAAAGTCGCTAACTTCAACAACGGTCCATTTTCGGGACTTGTGGCGTGCATCAAGGAGCCGGATCTCATCAAATCTCTTGAGCTTCTGTAGAAAACTCTTGGGAACACCGAAAACAGTCTGGTTATCGCTAATTTCCGGTGCTGAACTTCCCTCCGGTACCAGCAGTATGCGCGCGGGGAAAACGGTGATTCCGTATTCATTACGTTTGGGGTGTACATGCACAACGTGCGGTCCGGGTTCGATCTCACCCGTGCGTATCTTCGGCCCACCCAAATCCATAAAAACCTGACAACTCTGTCCGAACTCCTCTTTTGCAGTTTGCAGATTATTGATCATCTCCAGCCAGGTTTCTGGGTCATCATGGGCGCAATTTATGCGCATGCAATTCATCCCGGCTTTCAGCAAATCGCGAATGATTGAGGGATCTTGTGCCGATTCCGTTGGCATGGTGACCATGATCCGTACATTTCTAGCTTCGGGCGTGGCCCCAAGTAGTTCTTTCGAATGCTGCAGCAGTAACAGGGGACCATCCTGAATCGTGATCGTGGAGGTTTCGCCGCAATCTGCTTTTAGTGGCTGTCCGAGTAGTAAGGAAAGTGTGCGGATGATGATGTCTAGGAGTCTGCGCGGCAGA